>NZ_JBHVER010000319.1:0-5827 GCF_042802195.1 Kitasatospora sp. NPDC057500
ACCCCAGGGTGCGGGGTGACGCCCGGGGGCCGGTTCCTGTCCAACCGTCAGGGGCCGTACGGCGGGCGGGTGTTCAGCGCCGCGAGAAGCGGCCGCGCTGCTCCGGGATGGCCGGTGCGGGGACCGAGCGGACCGGGCGGTGCACCATCGCGTGGGAGAACGGCTGGGTGCGCCAGTCGAGCTCGCCCGGCAGCGTCAGCAGTGCGTCCAGACCGGCCGACCCGGCCTCCTCCGCGCTCTCCACCTCGACCAGGTCGTCCGTCGGCGCGCCCGAACCCGGGCAGAGCGAGGGCGAGAAGGGGTGCCAGGGGCGCGGCAGGACGGCGTGCTGCGGCAGCCGCTCCTCGTCGCCCACCAGCGCGATCGGGCGCCGGCAGGACGGGCAGTGCACCCGGGCGATCTCCCAGGTGTCGGCCTCGCCCGGATCCAGCCCCGGCGAGGCCTCGTCGGGGACCGCGAGATCCTCGCGGTCGGTCGTATCGTGGGCGTCGTCCGCGCCCGTCGGGCGCTGGTCGGTAACGCGCATGGTGATCCCCCTCGGATCGGGCCCGGCGTGGTCGCCCGGGGCCACAACCAGCACTTCCCGCCGAAACGGACTCATAACCCTGCGGTCCGGCGCACTGTGATGCACCGGGTGTGTCCTTCGCCACATTCGTCCGGCATGTGCCCGCGCGACACCCCGGGGCGCGCCGGGTGACGCGCCGCGCCCCCCTCCCGGCCCCGCGCACACCCCCGAGGTCGGACCCCGTGCGCCCCCCGTGCCGCGATCCGCGCGCCCCCGAGGGGGTAGGTTTGCGCCTTGTGGAGGATCTCGACCAACGCATCGTCCAGCTGTTGCTCCAGGACGGCCGGATGAGCTACACGGACCTGGGCAAGGCCACCGGCCTGTCCACCTCGGCGGTGCACCAGCGGGTGCGCCGGCTGGAGCAGCGCGGGGTGATCCGCGGCTACACCGCGATCGTCGACCCGGACGCCGTCGACCTGGCGCTGACCGCCTTCATCTCGGTCAAACCCTTCGACCCCAGCGCCCCGGACGACACGCCCGAACGCCTGGCCGACCTGCCCGAGATCGAGGCCTGCCACAGCGTCGCCGGCGAGGAGAACTACATCCTCAAGGTCCGCGTCGGCGCCCCCGGCGACCTGGAGGACCTGCTGGCCCGCATCCGCAGCGCCGCCGGCGTCTCCACCCGCACCACCGTCGTCCTGTCCACCCCGTACGAGGCCCGACCCCCGAAGCTCTGAGCAGGCCCGGCGGGGGTGCAGACTAGGCCGCATGACCGAACGCAACTCCCGGACCGTCCTGCTGCGCGGCGGCGTCGTCTACAGCCCCGCCGACCCCTTCGCCACCGCCATGCTCGTCGAGGGCGAGCACGTCGCCTGGGTCGGCAGCGACGGCGCCGCCGAGGCGTACGCGCGGACCGCCGACGAGATCGTCGAGCTGGACGGCGCCCTGGTCACCCCCGCCTTCGTCGACGCCCACGTGCACGCCACCTCCGCCGGGCTCGCCCTCACCGGCCTCGACCTCACCGGCACCCCCTCGCTGGCCGCCGCGCTGTCCGCGCTCACCGCCTTCGCCGCCGCCGAGGAGCAGCCCGGCGGCGTGCTGATCGGCCACGGCTGGGACGAGACCGGCTGGCCGGAGGGCCGCCCGCCGACCCTCGCCGAGCTGGACGCCGCCGCCGGGGGCGCCGCCGTCTACCTCTCCCGCACCGACGTGCACTCCGGGCTCGCCACCAGCGCGCTGCGCGCGCTCACCGAGGACCTCGCCGGGCAGCCCGGCTTCGACGCCGACGGCCCGCTCACCCGCGACGCCCACCACGCCGTGCGGCGCACCGCACTCGCCCGGCTCACCGCGGAGCAGCGCCGCGCCGCCCAGCGCGCCACCCTGGCCCGCGCCGCCGAACTCGGCATCGGCGCCCTGCACGAGTGCGCCGGCCCCGACATCTCCTCCGAGCAGGACTTCGCCGGCCTGCTGGAACTGGCCGCCGACGGCGAGGGCCCCGAGGTGTTCGGCTACTGGGGCGAGCTGAGCGAGCGCGGCGGCGTCGAGACCGCCCGCCGGCTCGGTGCCGTCGGCGCCGGCGGCGACCTCTTCGTCGACGGCGCGCTCGGCTCGCGCACCGCCTGCCTGCACCACGACTACCGCGACGCCGCGCACACCGGCACCGCCTACCTGACCGCGGCCCAGGTCGCCGACCACGTCGCCGCCTGCACCGAGGCCGGCCTCCAGGCCGGGTTCCACGCCATCGGCGACGCCGCGATCGCCGCCGTCGTGGAGGGCGTCCGGGCCGCCGGCGAGCGGGTCGGCGCCGACCGGGTCCGGGCGCAGCGCCACCGGGTCGAGCACGCCGAGGCGCTGGACGACAAGACGGTCGCCGCCTTCGCCGAGCTGGGCCTGACCGCCTCCGTGCAGCCCGCCTTCGACGCCGCCTGGGGCGGCCCGGACGGCATGTACGTGCAGCGCCTCGGCGCCGAGCGGGCCGCCGCGCTCAACCCGTTCGCCGCGCTGCTGCGCTCCGGCGTGCCGCTGGCCTTCGGCTCGGACGCCCCGGTCACCCCGCTCGACCCGTGGGGCACCGTGCGGGCCGCCGCCTTCCACCGCACGCCCGAGCACCGGATCTCGGTGCGGGCCGCGTTCACCGCGCACACCCGCGGCGGCTGGCGCGCGATCGGCCGCGACCAGGACGGCGTGCTCGTCCCCGGCGCGGTCGCCAGCTTCGCCGTCTGGGCCGCCGGGGACCTCGTCGTCCAGGCCCCGGACGACCGGGTGGCCGGCTGGTCCACCGACCCGCGCTCCGGCACCCCGGGCCTGCCCGACCTCACCCCCGGCGAGCCGCTGCCCACCTGCCTGCGCACCGTGGTCCGCGGCCGCACCGTCCACCTGGCCGCGCAGTAGGGCGGATGATCACGGCGGCGGGCGGGCCGTAGATTCTCCGGCATGACCGATCACCCGCTCGTGCCCGCCGGCTTCACCGTCCCCCGCACCCTCACCGCCGAGGGGTTCCGCCTGGAACCCCTCGGCGCACAGCACAACGAGGCCGACCACGCCGCCTGGAGCGGCAGCATCGACCACATCCGCGCCACCCCCGGCTGGGAGCACGGCCACTGGCCCCCGGTCGAGGGCATGGGCCCGGAGCTCAACCTCGCCGACCTGCGCCGGCACGCCGCCGACTTCGAGGCCCGCCGCGGCTTCACCTACACCGTCCGCGAGACCCCCGGCGACGCCGTCGTCGGCTGTGTCTACCTCTACCCGGACCACGAGCGGCCGGGCGCGGCCAGGGTCAGCTCCTGGGTCCGCGCCGACCGCGCCGCCCTGGACGCCGCCGTGTACCGGGCCGTCTCCGCCTGGCTCGCCGCCGACTGGCCGCTCGCCGAGGTCCGGTACGCCCCCCGCTGAGCGACGGCAGAACGACCCTCAGCTCACGACGGGGTGTCGTTACGGGGTACCTTCTTCGGACAGCGTCCGAACAGCCGTCCCCGCGCCCCCCGCGGAGCGGCGTCGAGAGAGATGGTGCGACGGTGGCCATGCCCGTCACCCAGGAGCGGTCCGGGACCGCGCCCGAGACCCCCGACGAGGCAGCGGGCCCGGGCCGGGTCGCCCGCGCCCTCGCCAGGATCCGGGCCGGCCTTCCCCGCACCGGGCTGGCCGCGCTCGCCGGACTGCTGCTCGCCCTGGCCTTCCCGCCCTTCGACCTCTGGCCCCTGTCGGTCCTCGGCGTCGCCGCGCTCTCCCTGCTCACCCGGGGCCGCACCGCCCGGCAGGCGGCCTGGACCGGCTTCGCCTTCGGCCTGCCGTTCTTCCTGATGCTGCTGAGCTGGCTGCGGGTGGTCGGCTGGGACGCCACCATCGGCCTGTCGGTGGTCGAGGCGCTGTTCCTGGCCGCTCTCGGCTCCGGCCTCGCCGTCACCTCCCGGCTGCCCGCCTGGCCGCTGTGGGGCGCCTGCCTGTGGATCACCCAGGAGTGGGCCCGCGACCGGCTGCCGCTCGGCGGCTTCCCCTGGGGCCGGCTCGCCTTCGCCAACACCGCCACCCCGTACACCCCGCTGGCCGCGCTCGGCGGCGCCCCGCTGGTGACGTTCGCCGTCGCCCTCTCCGGCACCCTGCTGGCCTGGGCCGCCCTGCGGGTGGCCGGCCGGGGCACCGCGCGCCGCCCGGTGCAGGCCGCGGCCGCCGGGCTGGGCGCCGTCGCCGCGCTGCTCGCCGGCTACCTGGTGCCGGTGCCCACCGCGCCCGCCGACACCGTGAAGGTCGCCGTCATCCAGGGCAACGTGCCCAACCCCGGCATGGACTTCCTGGGCCGTCCGATGATGGTGCTCAACAACCACGCCGCCGCCACCGAGAAGCTCGCCGAGGACGTCAAGGCCGGCCGGGCCGAGAAGCCGGACATCGTGATCTGGCCGGAGAACTCCTCCGACCTCGACCCGTTCAGCGACCCGCTGGCCTACGCGCGGATCGACGAGGCGGTGCGGGCGATCGGCGTGCCCACCCTGGTCGGCACCCTGGTCGACGGCCCGGACGAGCAGCACGTGCAGAACGAGGGCATCGTCTGGGACCCGGTGACCGGCCCCGGCGCCTCCTACACCAAGCAGCACCCGGTGCCGTTCGGCGAGTACGTGCCGTTCCGCGACCAGCTGTCCAAGGTCATCACCCGGCTCCAGCGGGTCGCCCGGGACTTCTACCCCGGTGACCACAACGGCGTCATGCAGCTCGGCCCGGCCCGGATCGGCGACGTCATCTGCTTCGAGGTCGCCTACGACGAGATCGTCCGCGACACCGTCGACCAGGGCGCCCGGGTCCTCGTCGTGCAGACCAACAACGCCACCTATGCCAAGACCGGCCAGCCGGAGCAGCAGCTCGCGATGAGCCGGCTGCGCGCCGTCGAGCACGGCCGCGCGGTGCTGATCGCCGCGACCAGCGGCATCAGCGCGGTGATCGCCCCGGACGGCAGCGTCGTCGAGCGCACCGAGGAGCTGACCGCCGCGGAGCTGTCCGCGACCGTCCCGCTGCGCGACGGCACCACCGTCGCCGACCGGGTCGGCGCCGTGCCCGAGTGGACCCTCGCCGTGGCCGGCCTGCTCGCCTGCGCGGGCGGGATCGTCCTGGCCAGGAGGCGTGGAACACAGACCGCCGGCCGGCCGTTGGACCAGGTGGTGCCGTAGCCGGCCCGGACCTCCCGTGCGGCGCGCAGAGCACCGCCTGGAGTGGATTCGTACCGTGACCCAGCAAGCTTCCCCCGCCCGTCCGGCGCCGCGCTCGAAGCTGCGGCGGGTGCTGCCGTTGCTGCTGACCGCCTGGCTGGTGCTGGAGATCTGGCTGCTGGTCCAGGTCGGCTCGTGGCTGGGCGGCCTGACCGTGGTGCTGCTGCTGATCGCCGGCGCGGTGCTCGGCGGCTCGCTGATCAAGCGGGCCGGCGCGCGGGCGCTGTCGGCGGCCCTGGCGCAGACCCGCGACCCGAAGGCGGAGCAGCCGCAGACCGGCACCAGCCTGACCGTGCTGGCCGGCCTGCTGCTGATCCTGCCGGGCTTCCTCTCGGACGTCCTGGCGCTGACCCTGCTGTTCCCGCCGACCCGCGCGCTGTGGCGGGCGGCCGGGCGCCGGTTCGCCGACAAGGCGCTGCGCTCGACGGTGGGCGCGGGTGCGGACCCGTTCGCGGACGCGATGCGGCTGCAGGAGCAGCTGCGCATCCACCGGCCGGACGGCAAGGTGATCCAGGGCGAGGTGGTCGAGCCGGGCAACGGCCCGGCAGCCGGGCCGCAGGGGCCGGACACCACCTACCGGCCGCCGATCAACGGCTGACCGCCCGCGCGCCCGTGCACGGTGCACGGG
>NZ_JBHVER010000320.1:0-5785 GCF_042802195.1 Kitasatospora sp. NPDC057500
GGGTTCCCGACGGACCGCGGGTGGGACCTGGAGGCGCTCTACCACCCGGACCCGGACCACGCGGGCACCTCGTACACCCGGTTCGGCGGATTCCTGTACGAGGCGGGCGAGTTCGACGCGGGCCTGTTCGGGATCTCGCCGCGCGAGGCGCTGGCGATGGACCCGCAGCAGCGGTTGCTGCTGGAGACGTCCTGGGAGGCGTTCGAGCGTGCGGGGATCGACCCGCTGGCGCTGCGTGGTGAGCAGATCGGCGTCTTCGCCGGTGCGAACAGCATTGACTACGCCGACCTGGCGGCCGGGCTGCCGGAGGAACTGGAGGGGCACCTCCTGACCGGTACGGCGGGCAGCGTCGTCTCGGGGCGGCTTTCCTACACGTTCGGGTTGGAGGGCCCGGCGGTGACCGTCGACACGGCGTGCTCGTCCTCGCTGGTCGCGCTGCACCTCGCCGTGCAGGCGCTGCGGTCCGGCGAGTGCACCATGGCGCTGGCCGGCGGTGTGGCCGTGATGTCGGGACCGGAGACCTTCGTCCAGTTCTCCCGTCAGCGCGGCCTGGCCGTCGATGGTCGGTGCAAGCCGTTCGCGGAGGCGGCGGACGGCACCGGCTGGGGTGAGGGCGTCGGCATGCTGCTGGTGGAGCGGTTGTCGTCGGCTCGGGCGGCGGGTCGTCGGGTGTTGGCGGTGGTGCGGGGTACGGCGGTGAACCAGGATGGTGCGTCGAATGGTCTGACGGCGCCGAACGGTCCGTCGCAGCAGCGGGTGATCCGGGCGGCGTTGGCGCAGGCGGGGTTGTCGGCGTCCGAGGTGGATGCGGTGGAGGCGCACGGGACGGGGACGTCGCTGGGTGATCCGATCGAGGCGCAGGCGCTGTTGGCGACGTACGGGCGCGAGCGCTCCGGTGAGCCGTTGTGGCTGGGGTCGGTGAAGTCGAACATCGGGCACACGCAGGCGGCTGCGGGTGTTGCGGGGATCATCAAGATGGTTCTCGCGATGCGGCACGGTGTGCTGCCGGGGACGTTGCACGTCGACGAGCCGTCCTCGCACGTGGACTGGGCCTCCGGTGCGGTGGAGCTGCTGGCGGAGGCGCGGCCGTGGGAGGCCGTGGGCCGTCCGCGTCGGGCGGGTGTCTCCTCGTTCGGCATGAGCGGGACCAATGCGCACGTGATCCTGGAGGAGCCGCCGGTCGCCCCGGTGTCCGAGGAGGTCGCTGCGGACCTTCCACTGGTGCCGGTGCTGTTGTCCGGGAACACGCCGGAGGCGTTGCGGGCGCAGGCGGAGCGGTTGCGGGGCGTGGCCGGTGAGGAGCTGCGGGCGTTGGGTGCCGCGTCGGTTCGGCGTGCCGGGCTGGCGCACCGGGCGGTGGTGCTGGCGGGTGACCGGGGTGCGCTGGTCGGCGGGTTGGATGCGGTGGTGTCGGGCTCGGGTGCGCTGGCTGGTGTGGCGCGTGCGGGGCGGGTGGCGTTCCTGTTCACGGGGCAGGGGGCTCAGCGGGTCGGGATGGGGAGCGGCCTCTACGAGGCGTTCGCGGTCTTCGCGGATGCGTTCGATGCGGTGGCGTTGCAGGTGGACGCGCATCTGGAGCGGCCGTTGGCGGAGGTGCTGGCGGACGAGGAGTTGATCCACCGCACCGAGTACGCGCAGCCGGCGCTGTTCGCGGTGGAGGTGGCGTCGTACGCGCTGCTCCGGTCCTGGGGCGTTGAGGCTGACGTGCTGGTGGGTCACTCGATCGGTGAGATCGCGGCTGCGCATGTGGCGGGTGTGCTGTCGTTGGCGGATGCTGCTGTGCTGGTGGCGTCGCGCGGGCGGCTGATGCAGGCGCTGCCGTCCGGCGGTGCGATGCTGGCGGTCGGGGCCTCGGAGGGCGAGGTTCGCGAAGCGTTCCCGGACCTCGATCTCGCGGCGGTCAACGGTCCGGCGTCGGTGGTGGTTTCGGGTCCTGCGGCGGAGATCGAGGCGGCTGCCGTGGTGGCGGCCGAGCGGGGGTGGAAGGCCTCGCGGCTGCGCACCAGTCACGCCTTCCACTCCCGCCTGATGGACCCGATGCTGGACGAATTCCGCACTGTCGTCGCCGGGTTGGCTTTCGCCGACCCGTCGGTGCCGGTCGTCTCCTCGGTGACCGGCCGCCCGGTGACGCTGGGCGAGTGGTCGGACCCGGAGTACTGGGTGCGGCAGGTTCGCGAGCCGGTGCGCTTCGCCGACGCGCTCGCGGCGCTGGAGGGTGTCGCCCGCTTCGTGGAGCTGGGCCCGGACGGTGTGCTGTCCGCTTTGGTCCAGCAGCCCGGGGCTGTCACGGCGCCGTTGCTGCGCCGGGAGCGCGACGAGGTCACCACCGCGCTGACTGCCCTCGCCACTCTGCACGTCAACGGCACCCCCGTCGACTGGGTGCCGCTGTTCGCCGGTGTCGAGCCGGTCGAGCTGCCGACCTACGCCTTCCAGCGGCAGCGCTACTGGCCCGAGAAGGTGGCGGCCGGCCGGACCCCGGTCGCGGAGCAGGGCGACTCCGACTTCTGGGGCATCATCGAGCGCGGCGACTTTCCGGTCCTGGCCGAGCAGTTGGGCGTCACCACGGCCGCGCTCGAAGAGCTCGTCCCGGCGCTGGCGTCCTGGCGGGCGCGGGGTCGGGAGCGGTCGCTGATCGATGGCTGGCGCTACCGGATCGAGTGGGAGCCGGTGACCGTCGCAGCCGGGGGCCGTCTGGATGGCGTCTGGGCGGTGGTCGGTGAGGACGTGCACGGTGTGGGTGCGGTGTTGGCCGGGTTGGGTGTGTCGGTGGTGCCCGTGGTGGACGGGGCTGCGCTGGCGGGGCTGGATGTCGTGGGTGTGGTGGCGTCGCCGGTGAGTGTGGTTGAGGCGTTGTCGGTGATTCGTGCGCTGGTCGGCGTGGGGTGCCGGGTGCCGTTGTGGCTGGTGACGCGTGGTGGGGTGGCGACGGGCCGGGCTGATGGTGCGGTGGATGTGGGCCAGGCGCAGTTGTGGGGCTTCGGCCGTGCGGTGGGTCTGGAGCATCCGGAGTTGTGGGGTGGTCTGCTGGATCTGCCCGTTGAGGTGGACCACCGGGCGGAGGGCCGGATCGCTGCTGTCCTGGGCGGTGTGCTGGGTGCGGAGGATCAGGTCGCCGTGCGCAGTGGTGGGGTGTTGGTGCGGCGTCTGGTGCAGGCGCCGGCGGCTTCGGGTGTGGTGTGGCGTCCGCGTGGGACGGTGTTGGTCGCGGGTGGCACGGGTGGTCTGGGCGCGCAGGTGGCGCGGTGGGCGGCGGGGGCCGGTGCGGAGCGGTTGGTGCTGGTGTCGCGGCGTGGGCTTGGGGCGCCGGGGGCTGCGGAGTTGGCGGCGGAGCTTCCCGGGGCTGAGGTGCATGCGTGTGATCTGGCGGACCGGTCGGCCGTCGAGGCGCTGTTGGCGGTTGTTGGTGGCGTGGACGCGGTGGTGCATGCGGCGGGTGTGGCCGAGGACGTGCCGCTGGTGGATGCCGATGCCGCGCATCTGGACCGGGTGATCCGGGGCAAGGTCGACGGTGCGCTGCACCTGGACGAACTGGTTGGCGAGGTGGACGCGTTTGTGGTGTTCTCGTCGATCTCGGGTGTCTGGGGCAGTGGTGGGCAGGCGGCGTACGGTGCGGCGAACGCGGCGCTGGACGGGTTGGTGGCGCGTCGTCGGGCGAGGGGTCTGCCGGGGACGGCGGTGGCGTGGGGCCCGTGGGCCGAGGTCGGAATGGCCTCGGACAGCGCGGTCGAGAGCCGGCTCCGCCGCCAGGGCCTCGTGCCGCTGGACCCGCAGCGGGCGGTGACGGCGATGGCCGGTGCCGTCGGCGGCGACGAGGGCGCGGTGACGGTCGCCGACGTGCGGTGGGGGGAGTTCCTGCCGCTGTTCAGCGCTGTGCGGGAGCGGCCGCTGTTTGCTCGGTTGGCCCCGGGCGAGGCGGTTGTGGTGTCGGAGGGGACGGGCCTGTCCGCGCGGCTGGCGGCGCTGTCGTCGGCTGAGCGCCGGCGCGTGGTGCTGGCCCTGGTGCGGGCTGAGGTGGCCGGGGTGCTCGGCCACACGTCGGCCGATGAGATCGAACCGTCGCGTGCGTTCAAGGAGTTGGGCTTCGACTCGCTGACGGCGGTCGAGCTGCGCAACCGTCTGCAGGCGGTGACCGGGCTGGTCCTGCCCGCGACGCTGGTCTTCGACTACCCGGACGCGGAGCGGCTCGCCGCCTTCGTGCTGGGGCGCTTCGCGCAGGGCACCTTCGTCTCGGACGCAACCGTTGCCGAGGCCGTCGCGCCCGTCGCCGAGGATCCGATCGTGATCGTGGGGATGGGTCTGCGGTTGCCGGGTGGGGTGGAGACCCCGGAGGCGTTCTGGGAGTTGGTCGCGTCGGGTGGGGATGGGATCGGCGGGTTCCCGTCGGATCGCGGCTGGGACCTGGACGCGCTCTACCACCCGGATCCGGAGCACGTGGGTACCTCTTACACCCGGCACGGTGGATTCCTTTACGGCGCTGGTGAGTTCGATGCGGGTCTGTTCGGGATCTCGCCGCGTGAGGCGTTGGCGATGGATCCGCAGCAGCGGTTGCTGCTGGAGACCTCGTGGGAGGCGCTGGAAGCTGCGGGGGCTGATCCGCTGGGTCTGCGGGGCGAGCCGGTGGGCGTGTTCGTGGGTGCGTCGTTCATGGGCTACGGGGTCGGATCGGGCGAGTCGGGGGAGGGGCTGGAAGGGCATCTGCTGACAGGGACGGCGTCGTCGGTGATGTCGGGGCGGATCTCGTACACCTTCGGGCTGGAGGGCCCGGCGGTCACGGTCGACACCGCCTGCTCGTCCTCGCTGGTGGCGCTGCACCTGGCGGCGCAGGCGCTGCGTGGCGGCGAGTGCTCGATGGCGCTCGTTGGCGGCGTCACCGTGATGCCGAACGCGGATGTGTTCGTGGAGTTCTCGCGTCAGCGGGGGCTCGCGGCCGATGGCCGGTGCAAGTCGTTCGGTGCGGGTGCCGACGGCACCGGCTGGTCCGAGGGTGCGGGCATGCTGCTGGTCGAGCGGCTGTCGTCGGCTCGGGCGGCGGGTCGTCGGGTGCTCGGCGTGGTGCGGGGAACGGCGGTGAACCAGGACGGTGCGTCGAACGGCCTCACCGCCCCGAACGGTCCGTCGCAGCAGCGGGTGATCCGGGCGGCGCTCGCGCAGGCCGGGCTGTCGGCGTCCGAGGTGGATGCGGTGGAGGCGCACGGGACGGGTACGTCGCTGGGTGATCCGATCGAGGCCCAAGCGCTGCTGGCTACCTATGGGCAGGGGCGTGAGGGCGATCCGCTCTGGCTGGGGTCGGTGAAGTCGAACATCGGCCACACGCAGGCGGCTGCGGGTGTGGCGGGGATCATCAAGATGTTGCTCGCGATGCGGCACGAGACCCTGCCCGCGACGCTGCACGCAGACGAGCCGTCGCCGCACATCGACTGGACTGCTGGTGCGGTCGAGCTGTTGACCGAGGCGCGGCCCTGGGAGGCTTCGGGCCGTCCCCGCCGAGCGGGTGTCTCGGCGTTCGGCGTCTCGGGCACCAACGCCCACGTCATCATCGAGGAGCCGCCGACTGCGGAAGCGTTCGTGGGGACGGTGGTGGAACTCCCGCTGGTGCCGGTGCTGCTGTCCGGTGACACGCCGGAGGCGCTGCGGGCGCAGGCGGAGCGGTTGCGGGGCGTGGCCGGTGAGGAGCTGCGGGCGTTGGGTGTCGCGTCGGTTCGGCGTGCCGGGCTGGCGCACCGGGCGGTGGTGCTGGCGAGCGACCGAGACGCACTGACCGGCGGTCTGGACGCGGTGGCGTCCG
>NZ_JBHVER010000321.1:0-5770 GCF_042802195.1 Kitasatospora sp. NPDC057500
TCCGTCAGTCGATCAGCCGGCCGGCCGGCCGAGGCCGATCAGTGGAAGAAGTGACGGGTGCCGGTGAAGTACATGGTCACCCCGGCCTCGGCGGCGGCCGCGATCACCTCTTCGTCGCGGATCGAGCCGCCCGGCTGGACGATCGCCCGGACACCGGCGGCGATCAGGATCGCCGGGCCGTCCGCGAACGGGAAGAAGGCGTCGGAGGCCGCGAACGCGCCCTTGGCCCGCTCGCCGGCCCGCTCGACCGCGAGCTTGCAGGAGTCGACCCGGTTGACCTGGCCCATGCCGACGCCCACCGAGGCGCCGTCCTTGGCCAGCAGGATCGCGTTGGACTTGACGGCGCGGCAGGCCCGCCAGGCGAAGGCCAGCTCGGCCAGCTCGGCCTCGGAGAGCGCCTCACCGGTGGCCAGCGTCCAGGTCGCCGGGTCGTCGCCCTCGGCGTGCACCCGGTCGGCGTCCTGGAGCAGCGCGCCGCCGGAGATCGGGCGCACCTCCTGGCGGTTGGCCGGGGCCTCGGGGGCCAGCAGCACCCGCAGGTTCTTCTTGCGGGCCAGCACCTCGACGGCACCGTCCTCGTAACCGGGCGCCACCACGACCTCGGTGAAGATCGGGGCGATCTGCTCGGCCAGCGCCACGGTGACCGGGCGGTTGACGGCGATCACGCCGCCGTACGCGGAGACCGGGTCGCACTCGTGCGCCTTGCGGTGCGCCTCGGCGACGTCGGCGCCGGTCGCGATGCCGCACGGGTTGGCGTGCTTGATGATCGCGACGGCCGGCTCGGCGTGGTCGTACGCGGCGCGGCGGGCGGCGTCGGTGTCGACGTAGTTGTTGTACGACATCTCCTTGCCGTGCAGCTGCCGCGCACCCGCCAGGCCGCCGGTGCCGTCGGTGTACAGCGCGGCGCCCTGGTGCGGGTTCTCGCCGTAGCGCAGCACGTTCTGGCGCTCGAAGGCCGAGCCCAGGAAGGCCGGGAACGCGTCCTCGGCCTCGGTGTAGCCGGACTCGTCGAACCAGTTGGCCACCGCGACGTCGTAGGCGGCGGTGTGCGCGAAGGCCCGGCCGGCCAGCCGCTTGCGGGTCAGCAGGTCGAAGCCGCCCTGCTGGACGGCGGCGAGCACGTCCTGGTAGCGGGCCGGGTCGACCACGACGGCCACCGAGGGGTGGTTCTTGGCGGCGGCGCGGACCATGCTCGGGCCGCCGATGTCGATCTGCTCGACGCACTCGTCCGGGGTGGCGCCGGAGGCGACGGTGGCCTTGAACGGGTAGAGGTTCACCACGACCAGGTCGAAGGGCTCGACGCCCAGCTCGGCCAGCTGCGCGCGGTGCGACTCCAGGCGCAGGTCGGCCAGCACACCGGCGTGCACGCGGGGGTGCAGCGTCTTCACGCGCCCGTCCAGGCACTCGGGGAAGCCGGTCAGCTCGGAGACCTCGGTCACCGGGACGCCCGCGGCGGCGATCCGGCCGGCGGTGGAGCCGGTGGACACGATGGCGACCCCGGCGGCGTGCAGGCCCTGGGCCAGCTCCTCCAGACCGGTCTTGTCGTACACGCTGATCAGGGCGCGGCGGATCGGCCGGACGTTCTCGGAGACAACAGGGGACGTGGTGGGGGCGGCGCTCATGCCGGAATCCATACCTTTCGGTCCTCGATGCGGTGACCCTCGCGGGCCAGCCGGCCCACGACGTCGACGAGCAGCTTGCGCTCGACAGTCTTGATGCGCTCGTGCAGCGCTTCGCCGCCATCGGCGTGGTCGGCGTCGAGGACCTCCACGACGCCCTGCGCGATGATCGGCCCGGTGTCGACGCCGGCGTCGACGAGGTGGACGGTGCAGCCGGTGACCCGCACCCCGTACGCCAGCGCGTCGGTGACGCCGTGGGCGCCGGGGAAGGCGGGCAGCAGCGCGGGATGGGTGTTGACGATCCGTCCGGCGAAGGCCGCGATGAACTCGGGGCCGAGGATCTTCATGAAGCCGGCCGTGACGACCAGGTCCGGCTGGTACCCGGCCACGGAGGCGGTCAGCGCGCGGTCCCAGTCCGCGCGGTCCGCGTGGTCCTTCACCCGCTGCACGAACACCGGCAGGCCGGCGCGCTCGGCGCGCTCCAGGCCGGCGATGCCGTCGCGGTCCGCGCCGACGGCGAGGATCTGCGCACCGTACGCGGGGTCGGCGGCGGCGTCGATCAGCGCCTGGAGGTTGGTGCCGGAGCCGGAGACCAGCACCACCAGACGGGCCGGTCCGGGCGTGCGGGGCGGGAAGAGCTGAGCGGGGGCGGCGGCCACTGCGCGATTCTCCGTAGGTCGGGCGCCGTACGCTGGTACGTCCACCGGCGGTGGGGCCACTACGAACGGCAGGTCGAGCGAGGGGGAACTCCTGGAGAACCCGCCGCGACGCGGGCGCCCGGGGAACCCGTGGGAGCTGCTGACCGTCACCACCATAACGGCTGGTCGGACGGCCTCCGAAACACCGTCGGGGGCTACGCGCGTAGCTGAGACGGGGATCTCGCCGGTCCGTCCCCGGGCGTCCCACCGGTCCCACCGGACCCCGGCGGCGCCCGACGACCGGCCGTCCCGGACGCGCCCGGAGCCCCCACAGGGGCCTGCGGGATCATAGGGTGGCGCGGGCACCCGCCCCACCGACCGAGAAGGAATGGCTGAACCATGAGCAGCGGTGACGACACCGGCGAGCGCAACCCCTTCGCGCCGCCGCCGGCGGATGCCCCGGAGCAGCCGTGGCGACCGCGTGCTCCTCACCCCTCCGGGGGCTCCGACCGCCCCGAGGGCCAGGACGGCGACCAGGAGGAGCGCCCGCTCGTCCCGCCGCCGCACCCCTGGAGCCCCGGCTACCAGGGCGGCCGGAACCGCCCGTCCGCGCCGCAGCCGCCCCGGCTCGACCCGTCCGACCCCGCCCAGCGCAAGGCCCGCAACGCCGCGCTGGCCGGCATGGGCGCGCTGGTCTGCGCGTTCGCCGCGCTGCACTACGTCGCCCTGTTCGTCGGCGCGCTCGCCATCGCGTGGGGCGTCTCCGCGATGCGGGCGCCCAGGCCGACGGGCTCCGACGCCGGGACGGGGGCCGGCGGGGCCGGGGCCGGCCGGGCGGCCGGGCCCGCCGGGGGCACCGCTCAGAACCCGCTCACCCCTGCCGCGCTGGCCGGCATCCTCACCGGGGCCATGACGGTGGTATTCGTCTCCTCCGTCCTCGGCCTGGCGCTGTACTACAACGACTACGTCACCTGTGTGCAGGACTCGCTGACCGCCAGCGGCGTCGACGGCTGCGAGCGGCTCGCGCCGCAGTGGTACGTGGACATCACCAGGGCCGGCGAGTAGGAGCGGCGGTCAGCGGGCCCTGATCGGCGTCGGCAGGCTCGGCGTCGGCGGGGCCGGCGGCGGGGGCGCCACCCGAGAGGCGGCTGACGACTCCGTACGCGCGGGCGCGCAGGAGGAGTGCGCCCCGGCGTGCGGCCAGGGCGAGCGCTCCGGGTGGCGCGAGCAGCGCGCGGCCGTCGGTCGTGCGCCGGAGTCGGACCCCGTGGCGGACGCGGACGCGGAAACGGACGCGGAAGCGGGCCAGCAGGGCGGTCGGGGCGGCCACCGCCGCCACCCAGGCCGCCGCGGCCGGCCCCGTCCGCCACGGCACCGGCCCCAGCCAGGCCATCCGTCCCCCCGCCAGCGCCCCGCCGGAGAGCCCGCCGAGCACCGCCGCCCCGGCCCCGACCAGCAACGCGGTCACCAGTGCCGCCACCACGGTGGCCGGCACCGACCACGGAGCGCGCGGGCCGGTCCGCCGGCCGGTCCGCACACCGCCGACGGCCGCGGTCCGCCCCAGGACCAGCCCCGGCACCACGCCCGCCAGCGCCGGCAGCGCGCACACCGCCACCCGCCAGCCGCCCGCCCCCGACTCCGGGAGCAGGGCGAACAACGGAAACTCCGGCACCGGCCCCAGCACCGTCCGCAGCGGCGACACCACCGTCCCCTCCCCCGCCGCGAACCCCGGCCCGAGCGCGTACGCCGCACCCCACAGCACCGCGTTCGGCAGCAGCACCAGGGTCACCAGCAGCACCCCCGCCACCGCCGCCGGTCCGCCCGCGAACACCTCCGGCGCACCGCTCACGGACACCGCCGCCAGCACCGTCGCCCCCGCCACCACCAGCCCGCCCGCCGCCAGCAACCCGGCCCCGGCCGCCAGCGCGGCCACCCGGACCGCCACCGCGCCGCCCGCGGGCCGGACCGCCGCCGGCAGCCGCGCCTGCGTCCGCTCCAGCCATCCCGTCACCACCGCGCCGCGCGCCCGCGTCCCGGCCGCCACCGCCACCCCCGCCACCAGCGCGACCACGACGAGGTCCGGCAGCACCCGGGCCCGGAACTCCCCCGTCCCCGCGCACTGCACCACCACCCCGCACGCCACGGCGAAGTACCCCGCCCACACCGCCCGCGCACCCCCGCGCCCCGGCCGCCCCGGCCGCCCCGCACCGTGCGCCGCCACCCGGCCCGCCGCCCGGTACAGCCGTCCCACCGTCAGCAGACCGAGCAGCAGCGGCGTGACCGTCAACGGCGCCTCCGCCGCCCCGCGCAGCACCGGCGCACCGTGCCCGAGCAGCCACAGCGCCCCCGCCAGTCGCAGCGCCCCGGACGCGCCGTCGTCCGCGTACGGCGTCACCACCCAGAGCCCGAGCACCGGAACGGTGATCACGCAGAGCCCGGTCAGGGCCGTCCGGACCCCGACGAGCAGGGCGGACAGGACGGGCCTGGCCCCCAGTTCGCCCGGCGCTCCCAGAATCGGACGACCCGTCAGCTGCGTCATGGCCCACATCGTGCCAAGGCGACTCGCCATGCTCCGTGAAGAGGCAAACGGCCGGGGTGTCCCAGATTATTGGCTTATGCGCATTTTCAGACCATGCCCGCGCGCCGCCGCGACCGACCCGGCCAGGAGCGTCTGATGACCAAGCCCCCGACCGCCGCACACCCCGGCAACCAGCCCGCGCCCGCGACGCAGCGCCGCAGCGGGAAGGGGCGCCCCGGCAGGACCGGGAACGGACGCGGCCGGGCCGACGGCCCCCCTGCCGCTCCCGCAACCGGGGACGGCGGGGGTGCGGCGCTGTTGCGCCGACTGACGGAACGTGAGGCGCAGGCCTTCGCCCACCTCGCGGCCGGCCGGGACCTCGCCGAGACCGCCGCCGCCCTCGGCGTCACCCCCACCACCGCCCGCAGCTACCAGCACCGGGCCCTGCGCAAGCTCGGCACCCGCACCCAGGCCGAGATCACCGCCCTCGCCGCCCTCCTCCCCGTCGACCAGGCCCCGCCGGACGGGGCGGGAACCCCGCAGCCGACCACCACCACGGCGACCGAGCCGGCCGACGGCCGACACTCCGATCACATGGACACTCCGGCCTCGCCGTCCCGGCAGGAGGAGGCCCGCCGCCCGGTGGGGGGCGCCATCGCCAGGAACCGGCCGCAGGGCGTGCGTGCCGGCCGTACTGGCGACGTCGGTGCGCAAGCGCCGCCGTCGGCCGGTCGGACGGCCGACGCCTTGACGTCGCCGATCGCGGCGCATGCCGGCAACCCGGCGGCGGTGCAGGCCGCCGGAAGCGACGCCGAGAGGGAGTCGGTGGGACTCGACGACAGGTCGGCGGCGAAGCAGCCGACCACGAGCGAAGCCGCCCGAACGCCGGGGCCCGACAATCGGCGCGCAGCGGAGCGGAAGACCGAGCCGGCCGCCCCCGACAGCCAGAAGGCGCCCATCGGCCGAGCGACCGCACTCGCCGACGGAGGGAAGAC
>NZ_JBHVER010000322.1:0-5724 GCF_042802195.1 Kitasatospora sp. NPDC057500
GGGGGCGGCGGGGGGGGGGGGGGGGGGTGGGGGGGGGGGGGGGCGCCCCCCCCCCCGGGGGGGGGGGGGGCCCCCCCCGACGGCTCGGGGGAGGCGGCTACTTCCGGTAGATCGCCTCGACGTCGGCCGCGAAGTCCTTCAGCACGACGTTGCGCTTGAGCTTGAGCGAGGGCGTCAGATGGCCGCTCTCCTCGGAGAAGACGGTGTCGAGCAGCCGGAACTTCTTCACCGCCTCGGCGTGCGAGACGGCCGCGTTTCCGTCGTCCACCGCGCTCTGCAGGGCGGCCAGCAGTTCGGCGTCCTCGCGCAGGTCGGCCACCGTGGCGCCGGCCGGCTTGCCGTTCAGCTCCTTCCACTTGGGGAAGAAGTCCTCGTCGACGGTGATCAGGCAGGCCACGAAGGGCTTGCGGTCGCCGACCACCATGACCTCGCCGACCAGGGCGTGCGCCCGGATCCGGTCCTCGATCACCGCCGGGGCGACGTTCTTGCCGCCCGCCGTGACGATGATCTCCTTCTTGCGGCCGGTGATGGTCAGGTAGCCCTCGTCGTCCAGCGAGCCGAGGTCGCCGGTGGCGATCCAGCCGTCCTTGAGGGTCTCGGCGGTGGCCTGCGGGTTGTTCCAGTAGCCGGTGAAGACGTGCGGGCCCTTGAAGAAGACCTCGCCGTCCTCGGCGATCCGCACCGAGGCGCCGGGGACCGGCTGGCCGACCGAGCCGATCTTCGGCTTGTCCCACGGGTTGAAGGCGGTGGCCGCGCAGGTCTCGGTCAGGCCGTAGCCCTCCAGCACGGTGAAGCCGATGCCCCGGTAGAAGTGGCCCAGGCGCTCGCCGAGCGGCGCGCCGCCGGAGATCGCGTGGGTGGCCCGGCCGCCGAGGGCGGCCCGCAGCTTGCCGTAGACCAGCTTGTCGAAGACGGCGTGCTTCAGCCTGAGCAGCAGCCCGGCGCCGCCCGCGTCCAGCGCCCGGCTGTAGGCGATCGCGGTGTCGGCGGCCTTGTCGAAGACCTTCCCCTTGCCGTCGGCCTGCGCCTTGGCCCGCGCCGTGTTGTAGACCTTCTCGAACACCCGGGGCACGCCCAGGATCAGGGTCGGCCTGAACGCGGCCAGCTCGGCGGTGACGTCCCGGATGTCGGAGACGTGGCCGAGCTTGATCGGGGCCATCGCCGGGGCGATCTCGGCGATCCGGGCGAGCACGTGGGCCAGCGGCAGGAAGAGCAGGACGGAGCTCTCGCCGGTGCGGAACAGCGGGGCCAGCCGCTCCACCACATTGCCGCACTCGGCCAGGAAGTTGCCGTGCGTCAGCTGACAGCCCTTCGGGCGTCCGGTGGTGCCCGAGGTGTAGACGATGGTGGCGATCGAGTCCGGGCCGGCCGCCGAACGGCGCTCGGTGACGGTGGCCTCGGCGACCCCGTGGCCCGACTCGGCCAGCGCGGCGAGCGCGGTGCCCTCGATCTGCCAGGTGTGCCGCAGCTCCGGCAGGCGGTCGCCGACCTCGGCGACCACCGCGCTGTGCGTCGCGGTCTCGGTGAACACGGCGACCGCCCCGGAGTCGCCGAGGATCCACTCGACCTGCTCGGCGGAGGAGGTCTCGTACACCGGCACGGTGATCGCACCGGCCGTCCAGATCGCGAAGTCCAGCAGCGTCCACTCGTACCGGGTGCGGGACATGATGCCCACCCGGTCGCCCGGCGCGATCCCCGCGGCGATCAGCCCCTTCGCCGCGGCGTGCACCTCCACCAGGAACTGGGCGGCGGTCAACTCCTGCCACCGGCCGTCCACCTTGCGGCTGAGCACCGCGACGTCGGGGTGCCGCTCGGCGTTCTGGACCACGATGTCGGAGAGGTTACCGCCGCTCGGTACCTGGTAGAGGGCCGGAAGGCTGAAGTCGAGCAAGACTGCTCCTCGTTCGCGACGCTGCGGGACGGCAGGACGTTACTGCCCGGTAGGCAGCTTCGACCAGGGGGGTCGGCTCCGGTGTTCGAAGTGTCACACCTTGACCCGTCCGACCAGGTCGGGACCGGGTCGTTCGAATGGCACCCTACGGCAGCCCGCGGGTGACCGGCCGGTAGCCGCCGGAGCGGCCCCGCACGGGCCGTCCGCGGCGCCGTCCGGGCCCCGTCCGGGGTGCACCGAAGGAGGGGCCGGATCACGGGGCGCGATAGCCTGCTCCGGGCGCACCCGGCCGAGCAGGCTCGGCCGGACCAGCAGCACGGGACGACGCGGAGGGCCATTCCATGGCGGAGCACACCAGGTCGAGCATCACCATCGACGCGACCCCGGCGAAGGTGATGGCCGTGATCGCCGACTTCGCCGCCTACCCGGCCTGGACCGGCGAGGTCAAGGAGGTCGAGGTCCTGGAGACCGCGGAGGGCGGCCGCGCCGCCCAGGTCCGGCTGGTGCTCGACGCCGGCGCCATCCGCGACGAGCACGTCCTCGCCTACACCTGGGACGGCGACCGCGAGTGCGCCTGGACCCTGGTGCGCAGCCAGATGCTCCGCTCGCTCGACGGTTCCTACACCCTGGCCCCGCTCGGCGCCGACCGCACCGAGGTCACCTACCAGCTGGCCGTCGACGTCAAGATCCCGATGCTCGGCATGATCAAGCGCAAGGCCGAGAAGGTCATCATCGACCGGGCCCTGGCCGGCCTGAAGAAGCGCGTCGAGGACACCGCCGCCGGCAAGGCGCTCTGAGCGCGGCGGCGCGGACGAACGGGGGCGGCACGGCATGACGGCGACACGCACCATCCTGGTCAGCGGCGACCACGCGGCACCCGCGGTGGCCGCCGCCACCGCCCTGCACGCCGCCCGGCGGGGCCGGCGCACCGTACTGCTGGCGGCCGACGACCCGCACCGCACCCTGGACGCCGCCCTGGGCGTGCGCCTGGAGCCCGGCCCCGCCGCGTACGCGCCCGGGCTGACCGTCGCCCGGACCGACGAGCAGGCCGCCTTCCGGCACGCCCTCGGCGAGATCGGCGGCCGGCTCAAGCCCGCCCTCGACCTGCTCGGCGCCGACCCGCTCGACCCCGAGGAACTCACCGCCCTCCCCGGCACCGCCCGGCTCGCCCTGCTGCGGGCACTGCCCGCGGCCGACGCGGACGTCCTGGTGGTGCTCGCCCCGCCGCCGGCCGACCTGATCGCCACCCTCGCCCTGCCCGAACAGCTGGAGCGCTACCTGGCCCGGCTGGTCCCCGAGCAGCGCCAGGCCGCCCGGGCGCTGCGCCCGCTGCTGGCCGGCCTCGCCGGGGTGCCGATGCCCGCCGACTGGCTGTACGAGGCGCGCGGCAAGGCCGTCGGCGCGCTCGCCGCCGCCCGCGCCGCGATCACCGCGCCCGGCACCAGCGTCCGCCTGGTCACCGCGGCCGACGCCCACCCCTTCGACGAGCTGCGCCGGATCCGCACCGGGCTGGCCCTGCACGGCCACCGCCCGGACGCCGTGGTGGTGCACGGCGTGCTGCCGGAGGCCGCGGCCGGCTCGCCGGACCCGTGGCTGGCCGCCCTGGCCCGCCGCCGCCAGGACGAACTGGCCGCGCTGGCCGCCGCCTGCGGCGACATCCCGGTGCTCACCACCGGGCCCGCCGAGGCCACCCCGGAGGCCGTCGCCGACCGCCTCTACGGCGCCGGTCCCGGCCCCGGGCCGCGCCCGGCCGGACCGTGGACCGTCGAGGACCGGCTGGCGTCGGACGGCCTGCTGGTGTGGCACCTCGCCCTGCCCGGCGCCGAGCGCGCCGACCTCGACCTCGTCCGGCGCGGCGACGAACTGGTGGTCGGCCTCGGCGCCCACCGCCGGGTGCTCGCCCTGCCCTCGGCCCTGCGCCGCTGCACCGTCGCCGGCGCGGGCCTGCACGAGGGCGTCCTCACCGTCCGGTTCGCGCCGGACCCCGCCCTCTGGCCCCGCTGACCTCCCCCACACGCCTGCGGGGCGCCCCGATTCGGCGTCGGCGCTCTCCCCGGCCCGGTGGCCGGGAGGCGCCCCCGTGCTCCGGCAGTCCCTCCCTTCGCCGGCCGCTCGTCACCTCTCTCCTTCGGCCCCCTCCTCGGGCACCGGCGCGCCGCTGCGGCTCGGGGCGCGGTCGCCCGCTCGGGCGTCCGGGGCCTCCGCCCGGTCCGGTAGCGTCGGGGCGGGTGGCCGCGGGCGCGGCCACCGCTGCTGAGGAGGCGTGCGCGAGATGACCACCACGGACCGGACCGAGCCCACCGCAGAGCAGGACGGGAGCCCGCACCCGTTCGGCCCGGAGCTGGGCCCGCTGGTGGACGAGGTGCGCCGGTTCGCCGCCGCCGTCGGCGGGAAGGCCCAGGAGGCGAGCGCCGAGACCCTGGTCTCGCTGGCCGGGCTGGCCGACCGCCTGCGGGAGAAGCAGCCCGAGGTGTACGGCCACCTCGCCGCCGCCGGCACCGGTCTGGCCGCCGCCGGCTCCGAACTGCTGGCCGCCTACCGGGCCGCCGTCGCCGGCCACGAGCACCGCTGGACCGCGGGCGGCCCGGCCCGCACCGAGCGGGTGGACCTGGACGACACGCCTGAAGGCCCGTCCGACAAGCAGTGAACCCCGGATGACCTCCGGGTCGCATTCCGGCTTCATCCTGTGATGCAACCGGTGAAAATGTACGACTTTTGAAGGGTCTCAGCCCAGTTGTTGTCGGATTGTCTTCGGTTAATGTAGGCGGAGGTGTGTACGGGGGCATGGTTGGGCGGTAGCGTTCCGTCCAGCGGGAACGAGTGAATAGCTGAGGGACACATGGCTCTGACCATCGGCGTCGACGTCGGCGGGACCAAGATCGCGGCAGGCGTGGTCGACGAGGCCGGCGAGATCCTGGCCCGGACCCGGGTTCCCACCCCGGCCGACCCGCAGTGGGCGGTCGACGCGATCGCGCAGGCCGTGCGCGAACTCAAGGAGCAGTACCCCGACGTGACGGCGGCCGGCATCGGCGCCCCGGGCTTCGTCGACCGCAACCGCTCCACGGTGATCTTCGCTCCCAACATCGCCTGGGAGGACGAGCCCCTGCGCGGCCGGATCGAGGAGCTCACCGGGCTTCCCGCGGTCATCGAGAACGACGCCAACTGCGCCGCCTGGGCCGAGTTCCGCTTCGGTGCGGGCATCGGCCACGAGGACATGGTGCTGATCACCGTCGGCACCGGCATCGGCGGCGGCCTGGTGCTGGACGGCCGGCTGCACCGCGGCCGGTTCGGCGTGGCCGGCGAGATCGGCCACCTCAACATGGTCCCGGACGGCCTGCCCTGCGGCTGCGGCGGCAAGGGCTGCTGGGAGCAGTACGGCTCCGGCCGGGCGCTGCGCCGCTACGGCCGTGAGCGCTCCGCCGCCGACCCGCTGCGCGGCAAGCGGATGCTGGAGCTCAACGACGGCGTCGCCGAGACGATCCGCGGCATCCACATCACCCAGGCCGCCGAGGAGGGCGACCCGCTCGCGCTGGAGTGCTACGCCGAGCTGGCCGACTGGCTGGGCCGGGGGATGGCGGACCTCGCGGCGCTCTTCGACCCGGGGGTCTTCGTGCTCGGCGGCGGCGTCTCCGACTCCGGCCGACTGCTGCTCGACCCGGTCGCCAAGGCGTTCGAGCACTACCTGACCGGCGGGGTGCACCGCCCGCGCGCCGAGGTGGTGCTCGCCTCGACCGGCTCCGCCGCCGGCATCGCCGGCGCGGCCGACCTGGCCCGCACGGTCTGACCCGCACGGTCCGCCCCGCGTACGGCTTCCGCTGCCCGCCCCTCCGCCC
>NZ_JBHVER010000323.1:0-5710 GCF_042802195.1 Kitasatospora sp. NPDC057500
AGGGCCACCCCGGGGGGCCACGGGCACTTTCAGCCCCCCGCGGGGCCCCCCCCCCCCCACGCGCCGCCCGCCCCCCCCCGCCCCCCCCCCGGGACCCGCGCCGATCGGCGCCCCGCGCGAGACCGGGCAAGCGAGTTGACACTCCGTCAGCGATGCAGGGTGGTGACGGTCAGGCCCGGGGCGGAGCGGATCTCCGCCTCGGTGAAGCGCTCGGTCACCCACTGCTTGCGGGCGTAGCGGCGGGTCTGGTCGGTGAAGTGGGGCGAGGTCGGGTCGGCCGACTGCCCGTAGGTGAGCAGCGTCCGGGTGCGCGGGCCCCGATCGGTGAGCTCGGTGGCCATCAGGAAGCTGGAACCGTGCGGGATGCTCAGCAGGTCCGCCGGGTAGGTGCCCCCGCCGGTGCCCGAATCCGCCTTGGCCGTGAGCACGTTGAAGCAGCCGTGCTGGCCGGCGCAGCCGTGCAGCGGGATGCCCGCCCAGCGCTGGACGCGGCCGATCGGGGCGTCCACCGGCAGGCCCCGGGCCGCCAGGCCGCGCACCGCGTCGGCGAAGGCGCGCTGGGCGTCGGGGTGGTCGGCGGCGATGCCGCGCGGGGTGGTCAGCGGCTGCGCCGGGTCGTAGGGGACCGTCTGCCAGGCCGTCGTACGGGTCCTGGCCAGCGCGTCGCGGTACTCCTGCCAGAGCACGGTGCCGCGGCTGTCGGCGTCGGCCCGGGTGTTCCAGGCGGCCAGCGCGTCGCACCCGGCGCGCACGTCGACGCGGGTGCCGTCGGTCGCCGTGAGCACCGGGTGGGCGCGGCAGAGGACGACGGCGTCGTCGCGGTCCAGTTCGGCGCTCTGCACGCGGTTGCCGAACATGGCCGCCTGGAGGGAGTCGAGGGTGAAGCCGGGTGCGCCCAGGCCGTCGGTGCCGGCCCGGCGGTCGGCGATCATCCGCAGGCTCAGCTGCGGTCGCGACGCGAGTTCCGGACCGCCGTTGTAGACGGCGGGCAGGCCGGCGATCGGCGCGTCCGCGTTGGTCAGGTAGGGGCCGTTGTTGGCGTTGGCCACGTAGTCGGTGCGGGTCAGCACGGGGTGGTTGGCGGGGCCGAAGACTCCGGGGACCAGCGCGTCCGGGTCGCTGCCCGGGTCGCAGCCGGTGGTCGACCCGTCCAGCACGCCGTCGGCGAGCGCGTTCGGCACCAGGCAGCGCGCCCGCCGCTCGTCGGTGATGTGCGGGACGGCGGAGGAGTCGGTGAAGTGGACGGTTCCGCTGGAGTCGACGGCCGTGGTGTAGACCCACGGGGCGCCCTGGTAGGTGCGCTGGGCCTGCCGCAGCTGGTCGAGGTTCTGCGAACGGCCCATCGCCACCCACTCGTTGAGGGAGCGGAGGTTGTCGGCACTGGCGTCGCGCAGGGTGTAGGCGTGCTCGCCGGTCCAGCCCTCGGCCAGGACGTAGCCGTGGCGGGAGCGGTAGACCGTCCGGTCGACGGTGGAGAGCGTTCCGTCGGCGGCGCGGACGGTGACCGGGACGCTCTCCGCGGTCATCCGCTCGGCCCGGCCGTCCACGAGGTAGGCGGTCGGGTCGCCGGGCACCAGCGAGAGGCGGTAGGCGGTGAGGTGGTCGGCGTAGCTGGTGGTGTGGGTCCAGGCGAGGCCCTTGGTGTGGCCGATCTGCAGGAAGGGCAGGCCGTAGAGTCCGGCTCCGGCGACGTCCAGGACGCCGGGGATGGTCAGCTGGGCCTGGTAGAAGCGCTCCGCGCCGGCCCACTTGAGGTGCGGGTTGGCCAGCAGCAGGCCGTTGCCGTCGCGGCCGGCGTCCCGTCCGACGGCCCAGGCGTTGCTGCCGGTGTCGGGGCTGTCGGCCGCGCGGCGCACCCAGGTGGCCGTGCCGCCGGCGGCCGGCCCGGCGGCCGCCGAAGCGGCGGTGGCGCCACCGGGGACGGCGGTGGCGACCGAGTGCTTCGCGGTGCCCGCCAGGGTGTTGACGTCGAAGAGGATGTTCCAGAGGTCGTCGGCGGTGATCGGCCCGACCCACCCCTTCCCCCGGCAGGACGGGTCGGGGAGGCGGTCGGCGCCGGTGTCGCGCAGATAGCGGTTGTAGCCGGCGACGTAGCCGTCGACCAGCTGCCGCGCCTCGCCGGTCGGACCGAGCGGCGCCGGCTGCGCCAGCAGCCGCCGCACCGCCCCGGAGCGCAGCACGCCCTGCTGGTAGGTGTCGCTCTCCAGGTTGCCGAGCCGGTCCACGCCCCGCCCGTCCGGCCCGAACCAGCGGGAGCGCTCGCCGCGCAAGGTGACCACCTGGTCGGCGAGCTGGCAGAGGTTGTCCTGGGCGAAGGCGTACCCGTAGCCGTAGCCGAGCCCGCCGAAGTCCCGGGCGAGGACGTGCGGGACGCCGTACTCGGTCCGGCGGATCTTGGCCGTCCAGCCGCCCTGCCCGGCGGCCTGGGCGGGGGCGGGCGCCAGCGCCGTCAGCAGCCCGGCGGCCAGGCCGAGGGCGAGTTGGGTGTTGCGCCGGGCCGGCACGGGCCGGCGCGGCCGGCCGGCGGTCCTCGTCACGGGGGGAGTCGCCACGGACCGTCCAGGGGGTCGGGGCTGCGGGACGTCGTCGGGGTGACGGCCGGGGCGGACGGGCGGTGGGCCCGTCCGCCCCGGTGTGAGCGGCTGTACTTCCGGCGGGATCCGGGCTGTCGGAGGAGGCCGGTGTCAGGCGGAGGCCGGGGCGGTGTGCGCCCGGGAGGCCTCGACGGTCGCCTTGAGGTCGGCCTCGGCGGCGGCGGAGAGCGAGGTCTGGATGATCTGGCCGCCGTAGCGGGCCAGTGCCGGGACGACCTTGTCCGCGGTGGCCGTGCGGACCAGCAGGAACACCGCGGCGCTGCCCGGCAGGAGGTGCTGACCGACCTGGCGCATGAAGTCGTCGTCCACCCCGATGTCGGTGGTGGCGCCGACCGCGGCACCGGCCGCGCCGCCGACCGCCGCGCCGAGGAACGGCATGAAGAACAGCAGGCCGATCACCCCGCCCCAGACGGCGCCCGAGGCGGCCCCGGCGCCGGTGGTGCTGACCTGCTGGTGCAGCTTGATCTTCCCGTCCTCGCGGCGCTCGACGACGACCGCGTCCTCCAGTTCGATCAGCCGCTGCTTCTGCAGGGCGACCGCTTCGTCGCGCACCGCCCTGGCGGTGGCCAGATCCGGATAGGCGATCGCGAAGAGGTTGCTCACGTACGGGTCCTTCCCCTGAAGCGGACGTGTCTGCCGGGGCGGGCGCCGTACGGCCCCCTCTCCCCGCTCGTCACCCTAACGAGCAAATCCCTATCAATCGACTTTTCACCCGGTGTGTCCCGTATTGGCCGACGGACCGTCGGCCCGGACCGCACCACCGGCGCACCCCGGAGCACCCTCGCTCCGATCACCCACCAGCGCCCGCGAGTTCGCGCCGGAGCCCTGCCCCTTCGCGCACCGTCGCACGTTGGCCACGGGGAACTGATGATCCCTAGGATCGGCGGGTGATTAAAGGACGACGACCGAAGGCCAGGCTCGGCAGCCTGCTGGCCGCCCTGGCGATAACGGGCGGGACGCTGCTCAGCGGCCTGCCCGCCCATGCCGACGAACCATCAGCCGGCGCCGCCGGCCGGGAGGCCCCCCGGGTCGACCTCGTACTGGATGTCAGCGGTTCCATGCGCGAGGCCGACATCCAGGGCAAGACCCGCATCTCGGTGGCCCAGCAGTCGCTGAGCGACGTCATCGACGCCCTGCCCGCGGAGACCGACTTCGGCATCCGCACCCTCGGCGCCACCTACGACGGCAACGACAAGGCCCAGGGCTGCCTGGACACCAAGCAGCTCTTCCCCGTCGGCAAGACCGACAAGGTGGAGGCGAAGACCGCCGTCGCCACCCTGCGCCCGACCGGGTGGACCCCGATCGGCCTGGCCCTGCGCGGCGCGGCCCAGGACCTCGGAAAGGGCGAGACCACCCGCCGGGTGGTGCTGATCACCGACGGCGAGGACTCCTGCGCCCCGCCCGACCCGTGCGACGTCGCCCGCGAGCTCGCCGCCCAGGGCATCCACCTGGTGATCGACACCCTCGGCCTGGCCCACGACGACAAGACCCGCCGGCAGCTGCTCTGCATCGCCAACGCCACCGGCGGCACCTACACCGACGTACGCACCCAGGAGCAGCTCACCGAGAAGGTGAAGCAGCTGGTCGACCGCTCCAACGACACCTACGCGGTCGCCCCGGTCAAGACCGCCGGCACGGACACGTGCGAGTCCGCCCCCGTCCTCGCCCCCGGGGTCTACAGCGACCGCGAGAAGTTCTCCGAGCACCGCGTCTACCGCGTCCCGGTCAAGGCCGGCCAGGAGCTGCGCGCCTCGGTAAGCGTCTCGCTGGACCGCGCGGTCGCCCGTGACCACGGCGTCCTGCTGCAGGCCACCAGCACCACCGGCCAGGAGCTGGTCCGCGGCACCGACGCCGGCAGCGGCCGCACCGACGTCGTCTCCACCGGCCTGCGCCGGTCCGCCGACGCCTCCAAGGGCTACGCCACCGCCACCGCGTCCGCCTCCGCCTCGCCGAGCGGCAAGCCGGAGACCGTCGTCTGCCTGGTGGTCTCCAACTCGGCGGCCGGGCAGCCCGGCGTCGCGGCCGACCCCGGCCTGCCGCTGGAGCTGACGGTCGACCTGACCGCCGCCTCCCCCGCCCCGGACGGCCCGGCGATGGGCCTGGGCCGCGGCTGGATCCTGCTGCTCGTGCTCACCCTGGCGGGCCTGGTGACCGGCCTGCTGTTCGGCTGGATCGCCCGCTGGCGCATCGCTGTCTGGCAGGAGAACTGACCATGCGTACGTCCTTCCTCCGCACCGCCGCGGCCGCGCTGGCGCTGCTCCCGGCGCTCGCCCTGACGGCCCCGGCCGCCACCGCCGCCTCGCCCTCGCCGGGCGCGAGCGGCCGCCCGGCCCCGGCCAACAAGGCCGGCACCTCCTTCCTGACCGCCGTCAACCTGGCCCCCGGCCAGGACGCCGCGGTCTCCGTCTCCACCGGCGACTACCTGTACTGGTCGTTCGGCGCGGCCGAGGGCCAGACGCCCAAGGTGGACCTGACGGTCACCCTCGCCCCGTCCGCCGACCGGCACGACCCGCAGTCCTGGAGCGTCGAGGTGTTCGACGGGCTGCGCCGCCGCCAGTCCTGCACCGACGGCGTCCAGAACGCGACCGCCGCGACGGCCGCCGCCTCGCTGGCGCTCAGCTGCACCCTGCGCGAGGTCCGCTCCTGGGCCGAGCCGTGGTCCGGCGACCCGCTGCCGGGCAGCTACTACGTCCGGCTCTCGGTCGCCGACGCCCCGCAGCCCGACCTCGGCCTGCCTGCCTCGGTGGAGCTGCGGGTGACCGCCAAGGGCGACGCCGACAACGCCCAGCCGGAGGGCGGCGAGCTCAGGGCCCCGCTGGTCCCGCCGGCCGGTGGCGGCGCCGCCACCGCCAAGGCGGCGGCGCCGGAGGAGCCCGAGGAGCACTGGTACAGCGGCTGGTTCTCCGGCTGGAACAGCCGCTGGTTCTGGACCCTGGCCGGCGGCGCCCTGGCCGCCCTGGCCGGCGTCGTGGGCTACACCCTCACCCGGCACCCGCGCGGCCGCCGGCCGGCCCGCTACGGCGCCGTCCCGCCGCAGTCCGGCGCCCCGCAGCCGGGACCGTACGCGGGCTCCGGCCAGTCCTGACCCGTCCGCCCCGAGGGCCGGCCCGGAGAAC
>NZ_JBHVER010000324.1:0-5685 GCF_042802195.1 Kitasatospora sp. NPDC057500
GCACCGAGCCGTCCCGCTCCGCCGCGGAGCGCGAGGGGGGTTACAGCTCCTTGCGGAAGGCCTCCGCCACCGCGAGGAAGATCGAGTTGCCCTCGACCTCGCCGATCGAGATGCGCACGCCCTCCGGGAACGGGCGGACGATCACGCCGGCCTCGGCGCACGCGGCCGCGAAGTCCTGGGAGCGCTCGCCGAGTTCCAGCCAGACGAAGTTGGCCTGCGAGTCCGGGATCTCCCAGCCCTGGGCACGCAGCGCGGCCACCACCCGGCCCCGCTCCTCGACCAGCGCGTCCACCCGGACCATCAGGGCGTCCTCGGCGCGCAGCGAGGCGACCGCGGCGTCCTGGGCGAGCTGGGTGACGCCGAACGGCACCGCGGTCTTGCGCAGGGCGTTGGCCACCGGCTCGTGCGCGATCGCGAAGCCGACCCGCATCCCGGCCAGGCCGTAGGCCTTGGAGAAGGTGCGCAGCACGCAGACGTTCGGGCGGTCCCGGTAGAGGTCGATGCCGTTGGGCACCTCGGGGTCGCGGATGAACTCGATGTACGCCTCGTCGATGACGATCAGCACATCGGCCGGGACGGCGTCCAGGAAGCGCTCCAGCTCGGCGCGGTGGATCACGTTGCCGGTGGGGTTGTTGGGGTTGCAGACGAAGATCAGCCGGGTCCGCTCGGTGACCGCGGCCAGCATCGCGTCCAGGTCGTGGTCGCCGCCGGCGGTGAGCGGCACCGGGACCGGGGTCGCGCCGGCGACCTGGGTGATGATCGGGTAGGCCTCGAAGGAGCGCCAGGCGAACATCACCTCGTCGCCGGGGCCGGCCGTCGCCAGGATCAGCGACTGGGCGACGCCGACCGAGCCGGTGCCGGTGGCGATGTGCTCGGCGGGCACCTCGAAGCGCTCGGCCAGCACGGCGGTCAGCTCGGTGCCGGCCATGTCCGGGTAGCGGTTGAGCCGGCCGGCCGCCGTGACCGCCGCCTCCAGCACGCCCGGGAGCGGCTCGTACGGGTTCTCGTTGGACGACAGCTTGTACGCGTCGGCGCCGGCGGGCTTGCCCGGCTTGTAGGTGGGAATGCCGTCCAGGGTCGGCCTGAGGCGGGGCCCCTGTGCTGCGGTCACGGTCGGTCTCCTTCTGTTCTTCCGCTGCGTTCGCCCGCCACGGTCGGGATCGCCGCCGTGCCCGGGAATCGGAACGCACCCGGTCCACCCCGGTCGGGTGCCCTGAACATAACCGATCGCACTCACCCGTAGGAGTGAGATGCCCGGTCGGGTTACAGGTGCAGATCAGCCATTCTGCCGGGTTCCTTGGCACATGTCAGAGGTAAACCGGCTGGTTTCGTCCGGGGATCGAAGGGGCGCACGCGGGCTCACTCATGGAGAAACGTATCTCCACAGGCTCCGAATGCGCCGGTCACAGACCCTTGTCAGGAGCCATACGATCGGTCCGCCATGACAGCAGCAGCCAACCAGAGCGGTCGGCGTCCCACCACCTCACGGCGTCTGGAGCGGGCCGGCATCCGGGATGTGGCAGCAGCCGCCGGAGTGTCGATCACCACCGTCTCCGACGCGCTGAACGGGAAGGGCCGCCTGCCCGACGAGACCAGAAGCCGGGTGCGCGAAGTCGCCGAGCGCCTCGGCTACCGCCCCTCGGCGGCCGCACGGACCCTGCGCACCGGACGGTCCGGCCTGATCGGGCTGACCGTCACCACCTACGGCGAAGAGCCGTTCACCTTCACCGAGTTCGCCTACTTCGCCGAGATGGCCCGGGCCGCCACCAGCGCCGCCCTGGGCCGCGGCTACGCGCTGGTGGTGCTGCCCGCCTCCTCCCGGCACGACGTCTGGGGCAACATCGCCCTGGACGGCACCGTGGTGATCGACCCGCCCGACCAGGACCCGCTGGTGAGCGAGCTGTACCGGTCCGGCGTCCCGGTGGTCAGCGACGGCAAGCCGGGCAACTGCCCGGTCACCGCCTGGGTCGACAACGACCACGAGGCCGCCGTGCTCGGCATCCTCGACCACCTCTCCGAGGCCGGCGCCCGCCGGATCGGACTGCTCACCGGCACCAGCACCGACACCTACACCCGGCTCTCCACCGAGGCCTACCTCGGCTGGTGCGCCAAGGTCGGCCAGGAGCCGGTCTACGAGACCTACCCCGCGCACGACCCGGCCGCCGGCGCCGTCGCCGCCGACCGGCTGCTCGCCCGCCCCGACCGGCCGGACGCCGTCTACGGCCTGTTCGACCCCAACGGCACCGACCTGCTCGCCGCCGCCCGCCGCTACGGCCTGCGGGTGCCCGACGACCTGCTGCTGGTCTGCTGCAGCGAGAGCGACGTGTACGCGGCCACCGAGCCGCCCATCACCACCCTGTCGCTCAAGCCGCGGCGGATCGGCACCACCGTGGTGAACCTGCTGATCGACGCCATCGAGGGGGTGGACTCCGGCACCGGCGTCGACATCGCCCGGCTCTTCCCGCCCCGCTTCCGCACCGCCGGCACCGGCCCGCCGCCCGGCACCCTGATGCCCACCGAACTCATCGTCCGCGCCTCCTCCCAACGGCGGAGCCCGCGCACCACGGTCAGCCCGCCCCGCCCGCCGGGCGAGATGTGACCCCGGGCCGCACCCTCCGGGTGTGCGGCCCACCCCCTGCCGAGTCGGGACAAAACGGACCTGACGGACCGACCGGCTGACGCTCCGGAGGATTGGATACCCACCAGGTGACGACGCCGGGAGAGTGGTCTTCCTATGATGGGCGAATGACACCCGAGGACCGCTTCCCCGGGCCTGAACACCCGGACTCAGGCCCACGCCACCAGCCGGACCTCGACGTGCTGCCGTACGGCACCTATTACGAACCCGAACCCGCCGGCGGGTACTCCGGGGGCGGCTACGAGGCCGAGACCTACAGCGGCTACGGCGGCGCCCGCTACCTCGAACAGCACTGGCCGGCCGCCGGCCCCGAGCACGGCCACACCGTGCACGCCCCGACCGGCCACGACGGTCACGACGGCCACAACGGGCACGAGGGTCACAACGGGCACGACGGCCGCGCCGGCTACGAGCCGACGCTGACCGACCACCCGTCCCCCGCCCACGGCGGCCACCAGGGCCCCGGCACCGGCCCGCAGAGCGACGACCCGCCGACCATCGAGCTCGGCCCCCCGCTCGCCGAACCCGGCCTGCCCTACCACCCGTACCCGGCCCCCGGCCCCGGCGAGCCGCCCGGCCCGCTCTACGTGGTCGGCGACGTGCACGGCTACCTCGACGAGCTCCGCGCCGAGCTGCGCCACCAGGGCATCATCGACGCCGACGGCCACTGGTCGGCCGGCCGCGCCCGGATCTGGTTCCTCGGCGACTTCACCGACCGCGGCCCGGACGGCATCGGCGTCATCGACCTGGTCATGCAGCTCGCCGCCGAGGCGGCCGCGGCCGGCGGCTACTGCCGTGCCCTGATGGGCAATCACGAGCTGCTCTTCCTGGGCGCCGCCAAGTACGGCGACGAGCCGGTCCAGTCCACCGCCGGCACCGCCTCCTTCCTCGCCGCCTGGCGGCTCAACGGCGGCCAGCAGAGCGACCTGGAGCGCCTGGAGGCGCACCACATCAGCTGGCTCTCCCGGCTCCCGGCGATCGCCCTGGAGGACGGCCACCTGCTGCTGCACTCCGACACCACCGCCTACCTGGAGTACGGCGAGTCCATCGCCGAGGTCAACGACGCCGTCCACGACCTGCTCGCGGACGAGGGCGTCGACGAGTGGTGGGACTGCTTCCGCCGGTTCACCAAGCGGTTCGCCTTCCGCGGCGACCCCGGCCCGACGGCCGTCCGCGAACTGCTGGACGCCTACGGCGGCGTGCGGGTGGTGCACGGGCACAGCCCGATCCCGTACCTCACCGGCGCGGTGCACGCCGACGACGGCATGCCGCCGCACGTCCCGGGCCCGTACGTCTACGCGGACGACCTGGCCGTCGCCATGGACGGCGGCGTGACCATGGAGGGCCGTCTGCTGGTCGCCCGCCTGCCGGTCTGACCCCGGGCCCGGGACCACCCTCCGCACCCGCCGCACCGCCGCCGGACGGACACCGCTCCGGCGTGCGGCCGGCCGTGTCCGCGTGCCCCGTTCCGCGCCACTCCCCGCCGCGCCACTCCCCGCCGCGCCCGCCGCGCCCGCACTGACCTGCGCCGACCACTTCCGAACACGAACCAGCCGACCCCCGCGCGGAAGTCCGCCAATTCCCTCCGGTTTAATGTGCCCTCCGCGGGGGGCGTATCCGGATCGCTCTCCGTTTTTGTTGGAGAGGGACAGAACTGACATGACCCGAACCGGGGGGAAGTCCGGCATACCCGAAAACTCCGGAAAGACGGAGCTTCGGCTCCCCGTTGCCCGTATTGCCGTGATTGCCGGGCTGGTGGCCTGGTGCCTCGCCATGCGCGGGCTGATGATGGACCGGGAGTCCAGGGACTTCACCTACTTCCTGGCGAACTGGTACCGGACGCTGGACGAGAACGGCGGATTCCAGGCGCTCAAGGAATCGGGGTTCTCGGATTACAACGTCCCGTACCTCTACCTGCTGGCGGCGCTGACCTATCTCCCGGTTTCGGCACTCACCGGAATCAAGGTCGTCTCGATCGCGTTCGATCTGCTTCTGGCCTTCTTCGCCTTCCGGATCGTCGCGCTCCGCCATCCGCGGCCCGACGACTGGCAGCCGATCGCCGCCGGCGGTGCGGTGCTGCTGCTGCCCACGGTCGCCTTCAACAGCGGCTGGTGGGGCCAGGCGGACTCGATCTACACCTCGTTCATCGTCGGCAGCCTCTACTTCGTGCTCCGCCACCGCCCCTGGTGGGCCTGCGCCATGCTCGGCTTCGCCCTGGCCTTCAAGCTGCAGACCGTCTTCGTCTTCCCGTTCCTGCTGGTCCTGCTCGCCGTCCGGCGGATCCCCTGGTACTCCCTGCTCGCCCTGCCCGGCGTGTACCTCGCACTGGACGTCCCGGCCGTCCTGCTCGGCACCGACCCGGTCAAGCTGCTCACCGTCTACGCCCGGCAGACCGAGTCCTACCAGCAGCTCACCCTGAACGCGCCCTCGGTGTACCAGTTCATCGACCAGCCGGCGTCCGCCGAGCAGGCCGCGGACATCCGCGGCGCGGGCGTCGTGCTCGCCGGTGCGGTGGTGCTCACGCTGGTCGTGCTGGCCGTCCTCTCCCGGGCCGGCCGGGCCGCCCGGCGGCGCGACGAGGGGCACGTCGCGCTGAGCGACGACCGGGTGGTGCTGCTGGCGACCTGCTCGGCGATCGTGGTGCCGTACCTGCTGCCGTCCATGCACGACCGCTACTTCTACGTCGCCGACGTGCTCACCCTGATCGCCGCGTTCCTCCTGCCGCGCCGCCTCTGGTTCGCGCCGGTCCTGACCCAGGTGGCCTCGCTGGCGGCCTACCTGACCTTCCTGCGGCCCCCGTCGGTCGAAGTCGTGGCCGAGTACGACTACTCCGTCCGGACCTGGGTGCTGCTCGCGGTGGCGATGGGCGCCGCGGCCGTCGGCGTGGTCGTGGTCACCTTCCGGGAGTTCCGCCGCCACGAGGACCCCCAGGCCGGTACCCCGGAGGACCCCGCCGTCGAGCAGGGACCCCCGGCCCCTGCTGTCTCCTGATCCTCCGGCGCCCCGGCGCCCCGGCTCCCCGCTCCCGGCTCCGGAACGACGACCGC
>NZ_JBHVER010000325.1:0-5656 GCF_042802195.1 Kitasatospora sp. NPDC057500
CCCCGGGCCCCTCGTGGTGGCGCCGTCGTTACTTCTTCTCGCCCTTGGGCACCTCGGCGTCGGTGGACAGCGCGGCAATGAAGGCCTCCTGGGGGACCTCCACCCGGCCGACCATCTTCATCCGCTTCTTGCCCTCCTTCTGCTTCTCGAGCAGCTTCCGCTTGCGGGAGATGTCACCGCCGTAGCACTTGGCGAGGACGTCCTTGCGGATCGCGCGGACCGTCTCGCGGGCGATCACCCGCGAGCCGATCGCGGCCTGGATCGGGACCTCGAACTGCTGGCGCGGGATCAGCTTCTGCAGCTTGCCGGCCATCATCACGCCGTAGCTGTAGGCCTTGTCCTTGTGCACGATCGCGGAGAAGGCGTCCACCGCGTCGCCGTGGAGCAGGATGTCGACCTTCACCAGGTTCGCGGTCTGCTCGCCGATGGGCTCGTAGTCGAGCGAGGCGTAGCCGCGGGTCTTGGACTTCAGCTGGTCGAAGAAGTCGAAGACGATCTCGGCGAGCGGCAGGGTGTAGCGCAGCTCGACGCGGTCCTCGGACAGGTAGTCCATGCCCTGGAGGTTGCCGCGGCGGGACTGGCACAGCTCCATGATCGCGCCGACGAACTCGTTCGGCGCCAGGATGGTGCCGCGCACGACCGGCTCGTACACCTCGGCGATCTTGCCGGTGGGGAACTCGCTCGGGTTGGTGACGGTGTGCTCGGTGCCGTCCTCCATGATCACCCGGTAGATCACGTTCGGGGCGGTGGAGATGAGGTCGAGGTTGAACTCGCGCTCCAGGCGCTCCCGGATGATCTCCAGGTGCAGCAGGCCGAGGAAGCCGCAGCGGTAGCCGAAGCCGAGCGCCACCGACGTCTCCGGCTCGTACACCAGCGCCGCGTCGTTCAGCCGCAGCTTGTCCAGCGCGTCGCGCAGCAGCGGGTAGTCCGAGCCGTCCAGCGGGTACAGGCCGGAGAACACCATCGGGCGCGGGTCCTTGTAGCCGCCCAGCGCCTCGGTGGCACCCTTGTGCTGCGAGGTGATGGTGTCACCGACCTTGGACTGCCGGACGTCCTTCACACCGGTGATGATGTAGCCCACCTCGCCGACGCCCAGGCCGTCGGCGACCTTGGGCTCCGGCGAGATGACGCCGATCTCCAGCAGCTCGTGGGTCGCACCGGTGGACATCATGGCGATGCGCTCGCGCTTGTTCAGCTGGCCGTCGACCACCCGGACGTAGGTGACCACGCCGCGGTAGGCGTCGTACACCGAGTCGAAGATCATCGCGCGGGCCGGGGCGTCCGCGACGCCGACCGGGGCCGGGACGGTGTCGACGATGTGGTCGAGCAGGTCCTCGACGCCCAGACCGGTCTTGGCGCTGACCTTCAGGACGTCGCCCGGGTCGCAGCCGATGATGTGCGCGATCTCCTCGGCGTACTTCTCCGGCTGGGCGGCGGGCAGGTCGATCTTGTTCAGCACCGGGACGATGGTGAGGTCGTTCTCCAGCGCCAGGTACAGGTTGGCGAGGGTCTGCGCCTCGATGCCCTGGGCCGCGTCGACGACCAGGACGGTGCCCTCGCAGGCCGCGAGGGAACGGGACACCTCGTACGTGAAGTCCACGTGGCCCGGGGTGTCGATCATGTTGAGGATGTGCGTGCTGCCGGCGTTCGGGCCGGTCTTCGGCGCCCAGGGGAGACGGACGGCCTGCGACTTGATGGTGATGCCGCGCTCGCGCTCGATGTCCATCCGGTCGAGGTACTGGGCGCGCATCTGCCGCGGGTCCACCACGCCGGTGATCTGCAGCATCCGGTCGGCGAGCGTCGACTTGCCGTGGTCGATGTGGGCGATGATGCAGAAGTTGCGGATCAGCGCCGGGTCGGTACGGCTGGGCTCTGGCACATTGCTGGGGGTCGCGGGCACCTTGGTCCGATTCTCCGTTGGTCCGGGGGCCGGGGGTGTCCGGATCATCGCTGACCGGCTTCCCGGGCGACCGGACGGTCGTCCGATCGAGATAGTTCCTCCCATCTTCCCACTTCCCGCGAGCGGGCCGCGCGCCAGCGCCCGGTTTGGGCCGGGCCCGGCGCCCCTGGTAGCGTTGGGCGCTGCACCTGGCCTCGGCATGCCCTCTCAGCTGGTCCGACGGCCGCGCGGTGCAGCCCGTTCCAAACCGATGACACAGACTGAGGCTCTTTCGTGGCGAACATCAAGTCCCAGATCAAGCGCAACAAGACCAACGAGAAGGCGCGCCTGCGCAACAAGGCCGTCAAGTCCTCGCTGAAGACCGCCCTGCGCAAGGCCCGTGAGGCCGCTGCCGCCGGCGAGACCGAGAAGGCCACCGAGCTGGCCCGCGCCGCCTCCAAGGCGCTGGACAAGGCCGTGAGCAAGGGCGTCATCCACGCCAACCAGGCCGCCAACAAGAAGTCGGCCATCACCAAGCGCGTCAACGCGGCCGCCCAGGCCTGACGCCCCCGGGGCCGCCTCGACGGCCCCACCCCCTCGGGACGACCCGGCCCTCTACCCGGAAGCCCGAGGCGCACAACACACTTCGCACCGCACGCGGCCTGCGTTCGCCACGCGGGTGCGGTGCACAGAGATTGACCGGAAGTGCCTGCTCATGGGCCTTCCCCCGACTGCCCGACCGGTCCCCACCGGTCGGGCAGTACGCGTTTGCGGGGCCGGTCGGGCTTGGCCGGTGTGCTCAGCCGATCTTCGTCCAGGGCTGGCAGCCCTGCGTCTTGAAGACGACGTCGGACTTCTTGATCGTGACGACGCCCTGGCCCATCAGGTTCTCGTTGGCGATGATCGAGCCCAGGTCGCCGTCGGCGGCGCGGGCGCGCTCCCAGTAGCACATGCCCATCGAGCCGCCGCCGGGGCCCGCTGTGCGGTAGGTGCCGGGCCGGATGTCGGTACCGACCAGGAAGGTGCCGCTGCCGTCGATCGTGTCGGCCGGCTCGGCGGGTGCGGCGGCCCCGGCCTCGGGCTTGGCAGCGGTTCCGGCCCCGGTTCCGGCCCCGGTCCCGGCGGGCGGCGCGGTGGTGGCGGGCGGCGGGGCCACGGTCGCCGTGACGGTCACGGTGACCGTCGGGGCCGGTGGCGCGGGCGGTGCCGGGGCAGTGACCGTCGCGGTGACGGTCTGCGTGACAGCGGGCTGCGGAACCGGGTCCGCCCCCGCCGCCGTCACCGTCCTCGAAGCACTGGAGCAGGCCGTCAACCCGGCCAGCAGTCCGGCCGCCGTGACGATCGTGATGGTGCGCGTGCGCAAGGTCCCCCCTGGGACGTGTGGCCGATGAAGGGCCCGACCCTACCGGCCGGGCGGACCGCCACGTTGCCTGTCCCGGCCCTCGGTACGACCGGTAGGGTCCCGGGTGACCGGCACCCGCGTCGAGGGCCCGAGGGGGGCACACATTGGGGACACCGCCGCCACCACCGCCGCCGCCGCCGCAGGGCGGGCCCGGCTTCGCCGGCTTCCCGCAGCAGCAGCCGACGCCGAGCAGTCAGCCCGGCTTCGGACCGCCGCCCGGTCTGCCCAGCTCGCCCGGGGCGCCCGGCGGGTCGGCTGCGCCCGGCGGGTCCGCGCCGAACGGCGGGCGCGGTGGCGGGCTGCGGCGCAACGCGATGTGGGCGTTCGTCGGCGCGATCCTCGCCTCGGCGGTCTGGACCGGCACGGTCGTCGTGGTGCCCGGCATCGTGGACGGCGATCCGGCCGTGCAGAGCATCCGGGGCTACCACGCCGTCGACCGGATCTGCGACGCGGGCAAGCTCACCGCGTTCCGCGGCAAGTACAAGATGGTGGACAACTACCCGCTGGAGCACGCCGGCCGCAGCGACTCCATGGACGTCATGCGCTGCTACGCGCTGATGAAGCGCACGCCCGAGGGCAGCGAGACCACCGACTACGCGACCCTCGACATCCGGGTCGAGCTCCACAAGGCCGTCGACTCCGCCCCCGAATTCGCCGCCGTGCGGCAGTACTTCGAGCAGCAGAAGTACGAGATCACCGACGCTCCCGGCCTCGGCGAGGAGGCCTACTTCGCCTACGGCGACGAGCCGACCAGCTCGGACAAGACCTTCCACGACATCAACCACTACCTACAGGTCCGCGACGGCGGCATGACGTACTCGCTGTACTGGACGGACAACTACCAGACCGGCAAGAACCACACGCTGGACCGCGAGACCGTGCGCAAGGCCATGCTCGACGACACCCGGGACATGCTCAAGGCCATCGGCGGCCCGTAGCGGCAGCCGGTAGCGGCGGGGCGAGTGCGGGGCGCCGGGTCAGTACGACGGCGTCCGGGAACCGGCCCGGGCGGCCCTCGCCACGGCGACCACGGCCCGCTCCAGCGCGAAGGCCGGGTCGTCGGAACCGCCCTTGACGGCGGCGTCCGCCTGCGCGATCGCGGTCAGGGCGGTGGCCACGGCGTCGCCCGTCCAGCCGCGCATCTGCTGGCGGACCCGCTCGACCTTCCACGGCGGCATGCCCAGCTCGCGCGCCAGGTCCGCCGGGCGCATGTTCCGCCCGGTGGTCGCCAGCCGACCGATGCTGCGCACGCCGGAGGCCAGCGCGTAGGTGATGCCGGTCGGCGGCTGGCCGACCGCCAGCGCCCAGCGCAGCCGCTCCAGCGCCTCGGCGGCCCGGCCGGTGACCGCCAGGTCCGCCACCTCGAAGCCGGTCGCCTCGGCCCGGCCGCTGTAGTAGCGGGCTACCACCGTCTCGTCGATGGCGCCCTCGACGTCGGAGGTGAGCTGGCTGCACGCGGCCGCCAGCTCGCGCAGGTCGCTGCCGAGCGCGTCCAGCAGGGCCTGGCAGGCCTCGGGCGTCGCCGAGCGGCCGAGCGTGCGGAACTCCCCGCGCACGAAGGCCAACCGCTCGCTCGCCTTGGCGAGCTTGGCGCAGGCCACCTCGCGGCCGCCGGCCTTGCGGCCCGCGTCCAGCAGGCCCTTGCCCTTGGCACCGCCCGCGTGCACCAGGACCATGATCACTTCATCGGCGGGGGCCTCGATGTACGCCTTGACCTCCTTGACGGAGTCGGCGGAGAGGTCCTGGGCGGCCCTGACCACGATGACCTTGCGCTCGGCGAAGAGCGACGGGGTGGTCAGCTCGGCCAGGCTGCCGGGCTGCAGGCCGCCCGGCGGGAGGTCCCGCACATCGGTGTCCGGGTCGGCCGCCTTCGCCGCGGCCACCACCTGGGCGACGGCACGGTCCAGCAGCAGCTCCTCCTGGCCGACCGCGAGGGTCAGCGGGGCGAGCAGGTCGTCGGGTGCACTCTTCCTGGCCATCGCCTACCAGCATCCCACGGGGGACGGACAGCTCCGTCCCTGGAGAATGGACGGGTGACCGAAGAGCCCACCACCGACCTGCCGGACGACTTCGACCCGCACGCCCGGCAACTGCTCGTCCTGCCCGACCGCGACGCCGCCGAGGAGGCCGCGGAGGAGCTGAGCGCGGACCACCCCGACCTCGGGGAACCAGAGATCGTCCGCGACGCGCTCGCCGGCGAGGACGACGCCGAGGACGCCCAGTGGCTGGTCGTCGCGGAACCCCCCGAGACCGGCTGGACCCCCGCCCTCCTCCACACCCTCGACACCATCGCCGCCGCCCACGAGGGCTGGCGCGAGGAGAGCTGACCCCTGGAGTGGAAAGTCGGCCGGGCCGACTTCTCGCGCGCGGACCTG
>NZ_JBHVER010000326.1:0-5656 GCF_042802195.1 Kitasatospora sp. NPDC057500
TGGTCGGGGGGGGTCAGGCTGCGATGACGGCGATCAGCGCCACCAGGCCGGCCAGGGTCGGGGCGATGATCCACCAGCACCAGCGGACCTCGATCGGGCCGGCGGCCTCGGGGCGGGAGGCGTTGCGCTCGGCCATCTCCTGGAGGACGTTCACCACCTGGTCGGACCAGGCCCGGGTGGGGTCCGCCGAGCCCTGCACCCCGGGGCCGGACGAGCTGCCGCCGCCTCCGAAGACCATGCCCAGCCGGGAGGTGTGCTGCGGCCGGCCGCCCCGGTCCTGGGCGCGGGCCGCGCGCTTGCGCTGGCGCAGCGACACCGGCACCGCCCACACCTGGTACTTCTTCCCCTCGGCGAGCAGCTCCACGGAGTACCCGGCGCGCAGTGCGTCGACGGCGGCCCAGGGGGCGGTGATGGTGCGCAGCGGGTTGCGCACCACCAGGCGCCGGTCGTTGGCGCGGACGGCGGGGCGCAGGGTGTAGGCGATCACGGGGAACGCGAAGACCGGGACGGCGGCCAGCGACACCCACGGCGTCTTGCCGGTGCCGTTCAGCGCCGCGTCCCCGATCAGCCAGGCCGCGACGGCCAGCAACAGCACCCCGGAGATGACGCCGGGAACGGAGCGGTACACGCGGTCGGCGTACACGGGCTCCCCATCGGAGCCGGCCGGGCCCTGGTGGGGACGGCCGTCGGAATCGGTCATGCCGACGATTCTGCCCCATGGCCCCCGGGATCCACAGGGGCGGCGATCACACCTCCAGATCTCGGTCCGGCATCGATGCGCCCCGGGCCTAGCGGTTGACTACGCGCGTAGATATGCTGGTGTGGTGACTATGTCCACTCTTGCAGCCAACGCCCAAGGCGTCGCGGGCAGCGGTCTCGGAGACGTCGCGGCGTCCGAGGCCTCGCTCCGCCGCTTCCTGCACGGCCTGCCCGGTGTCGACCAGGTCGGCCTGGAGGCGCGTGCCGCCACGCTCGGTACCCGCTCGATCAAGACCACGGCCAAGGCGTACGCCATCGACCTGGCCATCTCGATGATCGACCTGACCACGCTGGAGGGCGCGGACACGGTCGGCAAGGTGCGCGCGCTGTGCACCAAGGGCAGGACCCCCGATCCGACCGACCCGACCACCCCGCGCGTCGCCGCGATCTGCGTCTACCCGGACATGGTCGCCACCGCGAAGGCCGCGCTGCGGGGCACCGACATCCAGGTCGCCTCCGTCGCCACCGCCTTCCCGGCCGGCCGCGCCGCGCTGCCGGTCAAGCTCGCCGACACCGCCGACGCGGTCGCCGCGGGCGCCGACGAGATCGACATGGTCATCGACCGGGGGGCCTTCCTCTCCGGCCGCTACCTCGACGTCTTCAACGAGATCGTCGCCGTCAAGGAGGCCTGCCGCCGGGCCGACGGCAGCTACGCCCACCTCAAGGTGATCTTCGAGACCGGCGAGCTGCAGACGTACGACAACGTGCGCCGGGTCTCCTGGCTGGCGATGCTGGCGGGCGCCGACTTCATCAAGACCTCCACCGGCAAGGTCGCCGTCAACGCGACCCCGCCGGTCACCCTGCTGATGCTGGAGGCGGTCCGCGACTTCCGCGCGGCCACCGGCGTCCAGGTCGGCGTGAAGCCCGCCGGCGGGATCCGCACCACCAAGGACGCGATGAAGTACCTGGTGATGGTCAACGAGACCCTCGGCGACGACTGGCTGAGCCCGCACTGGTTCCGCTTCGGCGCCTCCAGCCTGCTCAACGACCTGCTGATGCAGCGCCAGAAGCTGACCACCGGACGGTACTCCGGCCCCGACTACGTGACGGTGGACTGATCACCATGGCCAAGAAGAAGAACACCGAGGAGCCCGTGGCCCAGAAGCCGGCGGGCGGCCTCTTCACGTACGCCCCGGCGCCCGAGTCGCCCGCCGCGGCCGGCGACATCGCCAGCTCCTACGGCCACTTCATCGGCGGCGAGTTCGTCGACTCCTCCGGCAGCGAGGCGCTGAAGACGGTCAACCCGGCCACCGAGCAGGTGCTCGCCGAGTTCGCCCGGGGTACCGAGGAGGACGTCGACCGCGCGGTCGCCGCCGCCCGCAGGGCCTTCGCCGACTGGTCGGCGCTGCCCGGCAGCGAGCGCGCCAAGTACCTGTTCCGGATCGCCCGGATCATCCAGGAGCGCAGCCGCGAGCTGGCGGTGCTGGAGTCGATCGACAACGGCAAGCCGATCCGCGAGACCCGTGACGTCGACCTGCCGCTGGTCGCCGCGCACTTCTTCTACTACGCGGGCTGGGCCGACAAGCTGGACTACGCCGGCTTCGGTCCGAACCCGCGCCCGCTGGGCGTGGCCGGCCAGGTCATCCCGTGGAACTTCCCGCTGCTGATGCTGGCGTGGAAGATCGCCCCGGCGCTGGCCACCGGCAACACGGTGGTGCTGAAGCCCGCCGAGACCACCCCGCTGACCGCGCTGCGCTTCGCCGAGATCTGCCGCCAGGCCGGTCTGCCGAAGGGCGTCGTCAACATCGTCACGGGCGACGGCCGCACCGGCGCCGCGCTCACCGCGCACCCGGACGTCAACAAGATCGCCTTCACCGGCTCCACCCCGGTCGGCCGGGCGATCGCCAAGCAGGTGGCCGGCACCCGCAAGAAGCTGTCGCTGGAGCTGGGCGGCAAGGCCGCCAACATCGTCTTCGACGACGCGCCGATCGACCAGGCCGTCGAGGGCATCGTCGACGGCATCTTCTTCAACCAGGGCCACGTCTGCTGCGCGGGTTCGCGCCTGCTGGTCCAGGAGTCGGTCCAGGACGAGCTGCTGGCGGCGCTGAAGCGCCGGATGGGCACCCTGCGGGTCGGCGACCCGCTGGACAAGAACACCGACATCGGCGCGATCAACTCCGCCGAGCAGCTGGCCCGGATCACCTCGCTGACCGAGGCCGGCGAGGCCGAGGGCGCCGAGCGCTGGTCGCCCGCCTGCGAGCTGCCGGGCACCGGCTTCTGGTTCCGGCCGACCCTCTTCACCGGCGTCAGCCAGGCCCACCGGATCGCCCAGGAGGAGATCTTCGGCCCGGTGCTGTCGGTGCTGACCTTCCGCACCCCCGCCGAGGCGGTCGAGAAGGCCAACAACACCCCCTACGGCCTCTCCGCCGGCATCTGGACGGAGAAGGGCTCGCGGATCCTCTGGATGGCCGACCGGCTCAAGGCGGGCGTGGTCTGGGCCAACACCTTCAACAAGTTCGACCCGACCTCGCCGTTCGGCGGCTACAAGGAGTCGGGCTACGGCCGCGAGGGTGGCCGGCACGGTCTGGAGCCCTACCTGAATGTCGAGGCCCGAGATGTCTGATGTCGTGAGCCGTCTTGATGTCCTCAAGACCTACAAGCTGTACGTCGGCGGGAAGTTCCCGCGCTCCGAGAGCGGGCGGGTGTACGAGGTGACGGACGCGAAGGGCGAGTGGCTGGCCAACGCGCCGCTCGGGACCCGCAAGGACGCCCGCGACGCGGTCCTGGCCGCCCGCGCGGCGGTCAAGGGCTGGGCCGGCGCCACCGCGTACAACCGCGGCCAGGTGCTGTACCGGGTCGCCGAGATGCTCCAGGGCCGGCGCGAGCAGTTCGCCGCCGAGGTGGCGCTCTCCGAGGGCATCGGCCCGAAGAAGGCCGCCGCCCTGGTGGACGCGGCGATCGACCGCTGGGTCTGGTACGCGGGCTGGACCGACAAGGTCGCCCAGATCGCGGGCGGCGCCAACCCGGTCGCCGGACCGTACTTCAACCTCTCCACCCCGGGGCCGACCGGCGTGGTCGGGATCGTCGCCCCGCAGGCCGGGTACGGGCACTCGCTGCTCGGCCTGGTGTCGGTGATCGCCCCGGTGATCGCCACCGGCAACACCGCGGTGGTGGCGGCCGCGGCCGACGCGCCGCTGCCCGCGCTGTCGCTGGGCGAGGTGCTGGCCACCTCGGACGTCCCCGGCGGCGTGGTCAACGTGCTGTCCGGCCGGACCGCCGACATCGCGCCGACCCTGGCCTCGCACCAGGACGTCAACGCCCTGGACCTCACCGGCGCGATCGCCGCCGACGGTCCCGGCGCGGCGGGCGCGCTGGAGGCGCTGGCCGCGGATACCCTGAAGAGGGTGATCCGCCCGGAGCTGGACCCGTTCGCCCAGGACTGGACCAATGCTCCCGGAACGGACCGGCTACTCTCGTTCCTGGAGACCAAGACGGTCTGGCACCCGATGGGTATCTGACCTCCAGGTCCCCGCAGCGGCCACGCTCCGTGACCGCGAGTTGGCAGACAACTCCACAGACTGGCCGTCCCCCGTGCCCTCTCCCCCCCAGGGCCCGGACGGTCACAGGACGGACCCGCGCCTCTCCCCCCCCTGGCGCGGGTCCGTCGACTTTCGTCGCCCCGCCGCCCGCCTTTCGGCGCTGCCGCCCGCCCCCGGCGCCCGGCCAGACTGGGCCGACACCGCGCACCGAGGGGGACGACGCTCATGGGAGAGCTGGCGGGCGAGCTGATGGCACTGTTCGCGGACGGGTTCTGGCGCTCCTTCCGGGTGTCCCGCACCCGGCGCCGGCTGGCCGCCGGGCGGCCGGTGCGGATCCCCTGCTCGGCGCGGGCCGCCGGGCCGGGCCCGCGGGGCGAGTACGCCGACGGGCGGCTGTGGATCACCCCCGGCGCCCCGTCCGCCGCCTTCACGGCGCGCGGCCGCGCCCGGGTCGAACTGCCCGCGGGCGGCACCTTCCACGACCCCGAGCCGGACACCTGGCACGACCAGGACTGGGCCGCCACCGCCTACCTGGCACCCGGCGCCGGGCACCCCGTGTACCTCCAGGTCGACAGCCGGTACCTGCCGGTGCTGCACGCCGCGCTGACCGTCCCCGAGGCGTTGCAGGACGTGTGACCCGACCGGTTTCGGCAACGGGCCCTGATACGTCAGACTGGTGTCCCGTGAGTGACTCCCCGCTGAACCCTGTGCCGATAGCCCGTGCCCGGGTGGTCCTGCTCTCCGGGCCCTCCGGATCGGGGAAGTCCTCGCTGGCCGAGCGCAGCGGCCTGCCGGTGCTCCAGCTCGACGACTTCTACAAGGACGGCGACGACCCGAGCCTGCCGCGGCTGCCCGACGGCTCGGTCGACTGGGACTCCCCGCTGTCCTGGCACCGCGAGCAGGCCGTCGCGGCCATCCGCGCCCTGTGCACCACCGGCCGGGCCGAGGTGCCGGTGTACTCGATCCCGGACAACGGCCGGGTCGCCACCCGGGTGCTGGAACTCGCCGGGGCCGGCGCGTTCGTCGCCGAGGGCATCTTCGCCGCCGAGATCACCGCCGACTGCGCGGCCGGCGACCTGCTCGGCGACGCCCTGTGCCTGCGCAACGGCGCGCTGACGACCGCCTGGTGGCGGCTGCGCCGGGACGTCCGCGAGGGCCGCAAGTCGCTGCCGGTGCTGCTGCGGCGCGGCTGGCGGCTGATGCGGGCCGAGCGCGGCATCGTCGGGCGGCAGGTCGCCCTGGGCGCGCACCCGTGCTCGGGGCCGGAGGCCGGGCGGCGGATCCGCGCGGCGGCCGCCGCCGGGGAGCTGTCCGCCGTCTGACGCGCGCGAGCGGCGCCCCGGGAACGCGGAACAGCAACGCGGAACGGGACAGCAACGCGGAACGGCGGGCCCGGTGCGTCTCCCCCGCACCGGGCC
>NZ_JBHVER010000327.1:0-5655 GCF_042802195.1 Kitasatospora sp. NPDC057500
GCGTCACGCGGGGCCCGGCGGTCTCCGAGGTCCGGGTCGGGGAAGGGGCTCAGACCTCGATCCGGCGGTGCCGGGCCTGGTGCGGCTGCTGCTCCGGCGCAGCCTGCGGAACGTGGGGGACGGCGCCGGTGCCGAGCGGCGGGACGCTCTCGCCGTGCGAGAGGTCGGGCAGCCAGCCGAGCCAGCGCGGCAGGTACCAGTTGCGCTCGCCGAGCAGGGTCATCACCGCGGGCAGCAGCACCGCGCGGATGATCGTCGCGTCGATCAGCACCGCGACCGCGAGGCCGACGCCCATCTGCTTCATGGCCTGCATGGACAGGGTGCCGAAGACCGCGAACACCGCCACCATGATCACCGCGGCGCTGGTGACCACCCCGGCCGTGGAGCGGATGCCGTGGGCGATCGCGGCCCGGGTCGGCAGGCCCCGGTCGCGGCCCTCCTTGATCCGGGAGACCACGAAGACGTGGTAGTCCATCGAGAGGCCGAAGAGGATCACGAAGAGGAACAGCGGCACCCAGGACTCCACCGCGCCCACGCCCTCGGTGCCGAGCAGCGAGGCCCCGACGCCGTGCTGGAAGACCAGCGTCAGCACCCCGTACGCGGCGCCGACCGACAGCAGGTTGAGCACCACGGCGGTGGCGGCGACGGCCAGCGAGCGGAAGGAGGTGAGCATCAGGAGGAAGGCGAAGGCCACCACGAAGCCGAAGACCAGCGGCATCGACTCGGTCATCTTGGCGTTGAAGTCGTAGGAGCCGGCGGTGCGGCCGGTGACCGGGGCCTCGGTGCCGGGCACGGCGAGCACGGTGGCGGGCACCAGTTGCTCGCGCAGGGTCTTCAGCGCGGCGTTGCTCACCTCGTCGTTGCCGGTGCCGTTGAGCGGGATGTCGACGGTGGCGACGTTCTGCTGTGGGTGGACGGTGACGTCGACCGGTCCGTGCATCTGCCCGCTGGCCAGGGCGCGGGCCTTGAGGTCGGCGATCGCGGCGGTCATCGCGGGGGAGTCGATGTCGGCGGCCTTGATCACCACGGAGGCGGGCGCCGGGCTGCCGGGGAAGGCGGCCTCGATCTTCTGTGAGACGGCGACCAGCTCATTGCCCTTGGGCAGCTGCTGCTGGAAGGTCAGGTTGGCGGTGTGCATGGTGAGCAGCGGGGCGGACAGGCCGATCAGCACGGCGCCGGCGAGCACGGTGGCGGCCAGCGGGCGGTGCAGCACCGGGGTCAGCACGGCGTTCCAGAACCGGCCGCCGGTGGTCGCGGCGTCGGGGCGGCGGAGCCGGCCGAGGAACGGCACCCGGCCCTTGCCGACCCTGTCGCCGAGCATCGAGAGCAGCGCGGGCAGCACGGTGAGCGAGCCGAGCACGGCGGTGACGACGACCACGATGGTGGCGAAGGCCATCGACTCGAACTCGGCGATCCCGGTGAGGAACATGCCGGCCATCGCGATCACCACGGTGACGCCGGAGACCAGGACGGCCCGGCCGCTGGTGGCGGCGGCGATCCGCAGGGAGGTCTCCAGGTCGCGCCCGGCGGCCCGCTCCTCGCGCTCGCGGCGCAGGTAGAAGAGGCAGTAGTCGACGCCGACGGCGAGGCCGACCAGCAGCATCACCGAGGCGGCGCTGTTGCTGGTGTGGAGCAGGCCGCTGCTGAGCGCGACCAGCCCGCCGGCCGCGATGAAGGCGGTGAGCGCGAGCACGACCGGCAGCACGGCGGCGACCAGCGCGCCGAAGGCGACCAGCAGGATGCCGAGGGCGAGCGGGACGGCCGTCCACTCGGCGCGGGTGAAGTCCTCGGCGAACTGCTCGTCCATCCACTTGCCGGAGCTGGCGTCGCCGAGTTCGACCACGGTGAGGTCGGGGTGCTGCTTCTGGACGGCGGCGACGGCGTCGACCACGGCGGTGACGTTCTTGACCGCCTCCTCGTGCTCGCCCTTCACGGTGAGCTGGACGAGGGCGGAACGGCCGTCGGCGGAGACCGCCTTGGTGTCGTAGGGGGAGCGGATGTCGGTGGCCTTGCCGGTGCCGTCGACCGCGCTGATCACCTGCTCGACGGTGGTCCGGAAAGCGGGGGCGTCGCTGGTCAGCGAGCCGCTCTGGATCAGCACGGTCTCGGTGGACGGCGGCTTGAGGCCGGCCTGGTCGAGGATCTGGGCGGCCCGGGAGACCTGGCCGGGCATGGCTTCGGCGTCGGTGACCTTGGTGCTGCCGTGCATGCCGCCGAGGACGGCGGCGAGGACGACGAACAGCAGCCAGCCGAAGACGGCGGTCTTTCTGTGCCGGGCGCTCCACGCGCCCATGGCTGCGGCCATGCCGAGCTTGGTCTTCACAACTTCCCCCTGGGAGTGCGGCCGGCGCCGGGATCGGTGGCGGGCGCGGGCCGGGCCTTCGGCGGTGGTCGGTCCGCCGGGTGGTCGGGCGCCGGGGTGCGGCCCGGCGTCCCAACCGACAGTAGGGAAGCCGCAGGTGACGGGGTATCCGGCTGGCGGGGGAGTTCTCCCTGTGGTCTTCCTCGGGGAGGGGGTGGGGTTTTCCCTACCCGGCAACCCTGATATCTCCTCCCTGGGATCGGGGCACCGGCTCCACCCTGAGGGGGAGTGGAATCCACCCCGAGCACGAGGCCCCGGGGGTCGTGCGGGGGCGAAGATGGGTCAGGGTCGCCTCAGGGCGTCCTGAGGGGGTCGGCCTTCGGCGAACGGGGTCGAGGGGAAAAACTACTTGCCGGTCGGCAAGTAAGTGGCCGTAGGATGGTCCCCTCTTCGTACTTACCTGCCGACCGGCTAGGCCAGTGCCCCCGCACGGCCGGAGCCGATCCCGATCCGTCGCCCGGCGTCCCGTCCCCCAAGGGCTGCGGTGAACCATGCCCAGGAGGCATTACGAGCATGTTCCACCGACTAGGACAATTCGTCGTCCGTCGCGCCTGGTGGGTGATCGCCGGGTGGATCGTCGCGATGCTCGCCGTCGCGTTCACGGCGCCGAAGATCACCGCCCAGACCGACGAGGCCGCGTTCCTTCCCAAGCACTACGAGTCCATCCAGGCCGCGGAGTTGCAGGAGCAGGCGTTCCCGGCCAGCTTCACGCCCTCGGCGCTCGCCCTGTTCGAGCGCAACGACGGGGCCCAGCTCACGTCCGAGGACAAGGCCGCCGCGGCGAAGATCGTGCAGGGCCTCACCGACAAGAAGATCGAGCACGTCGAGCAGATCGTCCCGGTCAGCGACCAGACGACCTCCAAGGACGGCAAGTACGCGCTGGCGCCGATCGCCATCGAGAAGGCCACCCAGAACTCGGAGAAGTTCGGCGAGGTCGCCAAGGACCTCCGCGACGAGGGCAAGGCGCTCGCCCAGGGCACCAGCCTGAAGTTCCAGCTCGGCGGCGCCGCCGCCCAGCAGCAGGACCAGAAGGAGTCCTCCGGCGCGGCCGACGCGATCATCGCGATCAGCAGTGTCGTCCTGGTCGCGATCATCGTCGGCATCATCTTCCGCAGCGTGCTGGCCGGCCTGCTGCCGGTGCTGCTCTCGCTGGTGATCGCGATGCCGACCGCGAACGGCCTGATCGCCCACGCCACCAAGGCCTTCGACCTGAAGTCCACCCCGGTGCTCTCGGCGATCCTGATCGTCGTGGTGCTCGGCGTCGGCACCGACTACTTCCTCTTCCTCGCCTTCCGCTACCGCGAGCGGCTGCGGGCGGGCGACACCCGGCAGGAGGCCGTGGCCAACGCCGTCGGCCGGGTCGGCGAGGCGATCGCCTCCGCGGCCGGCGCGGTCACCGTCGCCTTCGCGGCGCTCGTCCTCTCCAGCCTCGGCATGTTCAAGGCGCTCGGCCCGGCGCTGGCCATCGCGGTCGTCGTCACCGCCTTCGCCTCGCTCACCCTGGCCCCGGCCGTGCTCGCGGTCATCCCGGCCCGCGGTGTCTTCTGGCCGGGCAAGAAGTGGATGCGCGAGCCGTCCGACGCCCGGTTCGCCGCGCTCGGCCGCGTGGTCCAGAAGCGCCCGGCCCTCGTGGCCGTCGCCTCCGGCGCCGTGCTGGTGGCACTGAGCGCCGGCGCCCTCAACTACAACGGCACCTTCGACCTCGCGGGCAGCTCCATGCCCAAGAGCAAGGAGTCGATGGTCGTCCAGGACAAGCTGGTCACCGCCTTCTCGGCCGGTGCCGCGGACCCGACGCACGTCTACCTGACCTCCGACGGCGGCGGCAAGCTCGACCAGGGCGCGTTCGCCGGCTTCGCCGCCAAGCTCGGCGCCGTCCCCGGCGTCGCCGAGGCCCCGGCCGATCCGCAGGTGAGCAAGGACGGCGCGACCGCGGACTTCACCGTCCTGCTCAAGAACGAGCCGTCCGGCAACGAGGCGATCGACACCGTCACGGAGCTGCGCGAGGTCGCCCACGCCCAGGCGCCGTCGGGCACCGAGGCCAAGGTCGGCGGCATCACCGCGATCTACAAGGACATCAACCTGGCGATGAGCCACGACTACAAGCTGGTGTTCCCGATCGCGGGTCTGCTGATCCTGCTGATCCTGGCCCTCCAGCTGCGCAGCGTGGTCGCCCCCTGGTACCTGATGGCCTCGGTCGGCCTCGGCTTCACCGCCACCCTCGGCTCCTCGACCCTGCTGTTCCAGAACATCAAGGGCGAGCACGGCATGATGTTCATGCTGCCGATCCTGATCTACCTCTTCGTGGTGGCGATCGGCACCGACTACAACATCCTGATCATCGCCCGCCTGCGGGAGGAGGCCCGCGAGGGCCGCAGCCCGCGCGAGGCGGCCCGCGAGGCGGTGCGCCACGGCGGCCCGACCGTCGCGGCGGCCGGCTTCATCCTGGCGGTGTCGTTCGCGACGTTCATGCTCGCGGGCAACATCTTCATGCTGGAATTCGGCTTCGGCATGGCCTTCGGCATCTTCTTGGCGGCCTTCGTCATGGCGATGTTCTTCACCCCGGCGCTCACCGCGCTGGTCGGCAAGGCCGCCTGGTGGCCCGGCCACGGCGGCGACGCCACCGGCGGCCACGGCGGCGGGCACGCCGCACCGGCCGGCCCGTACGCACACGGACTGCCGGAGTCGGCCGGACGGCGCTGAGCCGTTCGCCCGATCCGGTGACAGTCGGGTGACACCCCGGTGTCGCAAGGGCGGCGCCCGCTTCGGCGGGCGCCGTCTGCCCGTTTCCCGGGGGCTGCAAACGTGATCTGTCGGGCAGAAAATCCCCGGTCAATCGGGGTGCGACCGTGCTACAGTCGAGTCAGTTGCAGTTTTGGTTCCCATGAACGCTTGTGTGCGCCTGCTGGTCCCAACCAACAGGCGCATTTGTTTTGTCCGGTGTTTCAGTCTCCGGATGGGGATCGCGGCTACTTGGGGTCCACGAGGTGTGGGCTCCGATGCCCCAGTTAGAGGAGACGGTTATGGCTACCGGCACCGTGAAGTGGTTCAACAGCGAGAAGGGCTTCGGCTTCATCGAGCAGGAGACCGGCGGCCCCGACGTGTTCGCGCACTACTCGAACATCGTCGCTCAGGGCTTCCGTGAGCTCGTCGAGGGCCAGAAGGTCGAGTTCGACGTCACCCAGGGCCAGAAGGGCCCGCAGGCCGAGAACATCCGCGTCATCTGAGTCCAGCCTCCGAGCTGACTCGCGATCTCGCGTAGCGAGGGCCCGCACCGCACGGTGCGGGCCCTCGCC
>NZ_JBHVER010000328.1:0-5623 GCF_042802195.1 Kitasatospora sp. NPDC057500
CCCACAATGGCCGTATGAGCACCAGCAGCCACGCCCACGCGGCCGGCGCCGCCGGCAGCCTCGCCGACTTCCTGCGGACCCGGCGCTCCCGCCTCCACCCCGAGGACGTCGGCCTGCCGGACCTCGGCGGCCGCCGCCGGGTCTCCGGGCTGCGCCGCGAGGAACTCGCCCGGCTCGCCGGCGTCAGCGTCGACTACTACACCCGGCTCGAACAGGGCCGGGTCGGCAACCCCTCGGACTCCGTGCTCGACGCGGTCGCCCGCGCGCTGCGCCTCGACCCCGAGGAGGTCGGCCACCTGCACCGCCTCGCCCGCATCCGCCCCGGCCGCGCCCGCGCCGGACGCGGCGCCGGCGGCCGTCCCTCCGGCCCGCAGCGGGTCCGCCGGACGCTGGCCCGGCTGCTGGAGGCGATGCCCGACGTGCCCGCCGTGGTGATGGGCCGGCGGATGGACGTCCTCGCCTGGAACCGCGCCGCCGTCTCCCTGCTCGGCGACTACGGCGCGCTCCCCCCGGCCGAGCGCAACATCGCCCGGATCACCTACCTCGACCCGGCCTCGCGCACCCTCTACGACGACTGGGTCGGCTGCGCACGCGAGAACGCCGCCTTCCTCCGACTGGAGGCCGGACGCCGCCCCGACGACCCCCGGCTCGCCGAGCTGATCGGCGAACTCTCGGTGCGCAGCCCTGAGTTCCGCCAGTGGTGGGCGGAGCACCCGGTGCGCGACAAGACCTCGGGGCGCAAGGTGTTCCACCACCCGCTGGCCGGCCGGATGGAACTGGTCTACGAGACGCTCCGCTCCGCCGACGACCCGGACCAGGCGCTGATCACCTACGCCCCCGACGCCGGCAGCCCCTCCGAGGACTCCCTGCGGATGCTGCTCGCCTGGGACGCCGACCGGAGGGGCCCGGGCCGGGCGGCCCTCCCGACTCGCCCGCGCCGCTCCGCCCGAGGTGGCGGGTCGGTTACCGACGGGCACTGACGCACCGCAAAGTACGGTCTTCTGCCGGGGAGTTCGTCCGCTTACGGTGATCCGGTACCTGTCGCGCACCCGGCGTCCGGCGGACCGAAGCCGGCCGGCGCGGGTCGACGCGCGCCGGCACCGGAAGACTCGGAGCACCTATGGCCATCCTCAAGACCTATGCCCGGCTCTGGGCCGACGGCATGGACCACTCGCTCCCGCTGCTGCGCACCCTCACCGGGGCCGAGCCGGACCTGCTGTTCCGCTTCCACGAGATCCAGCTCGCGGCCATCGGCGACTTCCTGGTGATCGCCGGACCGCCCGCCGAGCGCGCCAAGTACGCGCACGCGTCGGCGACCGTCGTGGTCTCCGACCTCGACGAGGTGAGCGAGGCCCTGGAGGCCGCGGGCGCCGTCGTCACCACGCCCGAGACCGCCGCGCCGACCGGTCGCTTCCTCTACGCCCGGCACGCCGACGGCGCGGAGGTCGAGTACGTCGAATGGGTCCCCGAACTGGTCCGGCGCATCGTGCACCGCGAGCCGTAGCGCCCCGGGCCGCCCCCGCCCGGGACCATGGTCCCGCCGGGTTCACCCGTCCGGCCCTGGCGGGCCCGCGGGGCCCTGGCGTGGGATGGAGGCGAACGGGGTCCCGGGGGTCCGTGAGCGGCCCCGCCGGCACGAAGGGCAGGAGCAGAACATGAAGGCCGCCGTCGTCCACGACTTCACCCAGCCGCTCGTGATCGAGGAGCGCCCGGTGCCCGAGCCCGCCCCGCACCAGGTGCGGGTGCGGATCGAGGCCTCAGGCCTGTGCCACACCGACATCCACGCCGCGCACGGCGACTGGCCGGTCAAGCCCAGCCCGCCGTTCGTGCCCGGCCACGAGGGCGTCGGCATCGTCGAGGCGGCCGGCGCCGAGGTCCGGCACGTCCGGGTCGGCGAGCGGGTGGCCATCGCGTGGCTCGCCGACGCCTGCGGGCGCTGCGACCACTGCGTCTCCGGCTGGGAGACCCTCTGCACCCGGCAGCACAACAGCGGCTACTCCGTCGACGGCGCCTACGCCGAGCACGCCCTCGCCCACGGCGACTACGTCGTCCCCGTCCCCGACGGCATCGACCCCCTCGACGCCGCCCCGCTGTCCTGCGCCGGCGTCACCACCTACAAGGCCCTCAAGGTCTCCGGCGCCGGCCCCGGCACCCGCGTGCTGATCTCCGGCATCGGCGGCCTCGGCCACCTCGCCCTCCAGTACGCCCGGATCGCCGGCGCCGAGACCATCGCCGTCGACGTCACCGACGACAAGCTCGCCCTGGCCCGCGAACTCGGCGCCGACCACGTCCTCGACGCCCGCGTCCACGACGTCGCCGCCGAGGTCCGGAAGCTCGGCGGCGCCCACGCCGCCATCGCGCTCGCCGTCAGCAACGCCTCCTTCCAGGCCGCCTACGCCGCGCTGCGCCGCGGCGGCAGCCTCGTCCTGGTCGCGCTCCCCGCCGAGGGCAGGCTCGAACTTCCCGTCTTCGACACCGTCCTCAACGGCACCAAGGTGATCGGCTCCATCGTCGGCACCCGCGAGGACCTCGCCGAGGTCTTCCGGCTCCACGCCCTCGGCCGCACCCGCGTCATCCGTGAGACCCGCCGCCTGGAGGACGTCAACACCTGCTTCGACGAGGTCCTCACCGGCAAGGTCTCCGCCCGTCTGGTCTTCGACCTGCGCTGACCGGGAGCACGCCTTCGCCCGGGTACCACGACATATCGGGAAAGCGCTCGGCCCCGACCGGATCCCTCCGGCCGGGGCCGGGCGTTTCGCCGTTCGGCGCACCCTTTGATCTGCACCGCTCAAGCCGGTGGGGGATTCTCCCGCGATCGCGGAAACGGATTGCCAGGCCGCGGTCGAACACACTAGCGTTCGAGCGCGCACCGATCGCGGATGTGAGGGACTGTCGGTAGGCAGACGATCTGAGTGTGCGTCACATCGAACCTTTCCCTTCTCGTTTGCGCCGCCCGCCTGCGAGGAATCCGGCGTTCGGCCGTGCCGAGGGGGAATCTGCTGCGAAGGTGAACTGACACATATGCGTGAATCCCGTCCCCCCGGATGGCTGGGGGGCCCACTGGCGAGGGGTCTGGCATCGCTGTGCGCGGCCGGTCTCGTACTGGCCGCTCCCGCGACCGCGTTCGCGGACACCCCGGCGGCGAGCGGCTCCGGGCCCAACACCCCCCGCGCGCTGACCACCAGCCCGCAGCCCGTGAACCCCGCCGACAACGCCTGCGGCGGTGGCACGCCCGGGTGGATCGGCCGGACGACGGCCCTGCCGGACGGCACCTCCAACGTCCTGCTGTCCGCCTTCGCCGACGGACAGGCCGCCACCGGCCTCCAGGTCGGCTTCCACCTGTGGGACGCCACGGCCGGCGAGAGCCGGGACTCCTCCGCCGGCACCTGGCCGACCTCCCAGGTCGTCCCCTTCGGCGGGGGCACCGGCCAGGCCTACGTCGGCCGCGCGCTGGCGGACGGTCACCAGTACGGCTGGAACGCCTGGTCCTTCGCCGGGGACGTGAAGAGCCCCGTGACGGCGGACTGCGCCTTCAACGTCGACCTCACCTCGCCGACCCCGGCGTCCATCGCGCCCTCCACGGTGTTCCCGCCGCTGGGCAGCGGCGCCACGCCCACCGGCCACGCCGGTGACACCGGCGTCACCGTCCGCGTCACCAGCAAGGAAGCGGTCCCGGGCGGCTGCACCGCCGGCGCCTGCGTCGCCAGCGGCGTCCGCGAGTTCCAGTACGCGCTCGACGACAACATCCCGGCCTACGGCGGCACCGCCGTCCCGGCCTCCTTCGCGGCCGACGGCACGGCGTACGCCGACGTCCCGATCAGCGTCGGCGCCCTCGACTGGGGCAGCCACACGCTGAAGGTGCGCGCCGTCGACGCGGCCGGCAACGCCGAGCCCCAGGCGTCCGCCTACGCCTTCTACGCGCCCGCCAGGACGACGGGACCGGCCGTGCCGGGCGACGTCGACCTCGACGGCGTGGCCGACTACCTGGCCCCGGCCGCCGACGGGTCGCTGACCCTGTTCCGCGGCGGCGCCGACGGTGCGTTCGTGACGCCCGAGAAGGCCTCCCCGGCGAACCGCAGCCCCCGGCAGGACGACTGGAACAACTACCTGGTGGCCCACCGCGGTGCCGTCATCGGGGGCGGCGACTCGCTGTTCGCGTACCACAAGAGCGAGAAGCAGCTCTTCGTCTACGCCAACGACGCGAACTCCCCGGGAGGCGTGGCGGGCCACTTCACCCAGAGCAGCGTCCAGCTGGGTGAGAGCAGCGCGTGCGGCAAGGGCATCGACAACACCTGGAACCACGTCGCCCAGATGAAGGCCGTCCAGGTCGGCAGCGGGCGCACCGGCCTCGTCACGGTCGAGCAGGGCCACCTGCGCTACTACCCCGCCGAGAACGCGTGCTACATCGGCGCGGGCGTCGAGCTCGGCGTGGCCGGCGACGACTGGAGCGGCTTCACCCTGATGTCCCCGGGCGTGGTCAACGGCGTGCCGACGCTCTGGGCGCGGGACACCGTGACCGGGGCCGTCACCGGCCTGCCGCTGCCGGTGGACGCCGCGGGCAGGCCCGTCAGCGGCTTCACCCCGCTGGCGCTGCCCGCCCACAAGCGCCTGGAGCGGTGGGGCAGCGGCGGGGCCGGGTGCGTGGACATCGACCACGGCTGGACCGGCAACGGCACCGCCGCCCTGCTGTGGACCTGCTCCGGGCAGGGCGAGGCCGCCAACCAGCAGTTCACCTGGGGCACGGACGGCTCGCTGCACGTCCTCGGCAAGTGCCTCGACGTCACCGGCGGCGCCACCGCCAACGAGTCGCCGGTCAACCTGTGGGACTGCAACGGCAGCCCGGCCCAGAAGTGGACCTACGGCCCCCACCCGCACACGCTGAAGAACCCGAACGCGGACAAGTGTCTCGACACGGCTCAGAGCGCCGATCCGAACAGGCGTCTGGTCATCCGTGACTGCGGCAAGAACGGGACCCAGGCGTGGGCCTACCCGCCCGCCCAGGCCGTGCTCCCGCTCGGGCTCGCCGGGCCCGCCTTCCCGACCGTGGACGCACCCGGTGACCTGAACGCCGACGGCTACCCCGACCTGGTCGCCGGCGTCTCCGACGGCCGCCTCGTCCGGTTCGCGGGCACCGCCCCGGCGGGGAACCAGCCGAACTTCGCCGCGCCGCGGGACATCCCGCTGGACCGGTCCACCGGGTTCAGCGTCAACTCCGTCCACAACCCGGGCCGCTGCCTGGACAACTACGGCGCCCCCGCCGGCGGCAGCCTGCGCTTCTACGACTGCTGGGGCGGCACGAGCCAGAAGTTCGCCTTCGGCGCCGACGGCACCCTGCGCAGCGGCGACCGCTGCGTGACCGTCCGGGACAACTCGACCGCCTGGGGCACCCAGGCCGTGTTCGCCGACTGCCAGGCCACCGCCGGCCAGATCTGGAAGTACCGCGCCGACGGCACCTTCTACAACCCCGCCGCCGGCGCCTGCCTGGAGCTGCCCGGCTGGAACGACGCCAACGGCACCGTCCTCGGCATCTGGGGCTGCAACGGCAACCCCAACCAGCGCTGGACGCTCTCCCCGAACGCCGCCTGACCGGAACCCCCTCCAGGCCCGCGGGCCCGCGACGCAC
>NZ_JBHVER010000329.1:0-5502 GCF_042802195.1 Kitasatospora sp. NPDC057500
GACCATGGTCTACCGCCATCCGTTCCCGGGCCCGGGCCTGGGCGTGCGTATCCTGGGCGAAGTGAAGCGCGAGTACGCCGAGCTGCTGGCCAAGGCCGATGCCATCTTCATTGATGAGCTGCGCAAGGCGGACCTGTACGACAAGACCAGCCAGGCGTTTGCCGTGTTCCTGCCGGTGAAGTCGGTGGGCGTGGTGGGTGATGCGCGCGCTTATGAGTGGGTGATTGCGCTAAGAGCGGTGGAGACGATCGACTTCATGACCGCGCACTGGGCGCATCTGCCGTATGAGTTCCTGGGTACGGTGAGCAACCGGATCATCAATGAGTTGCGGGGGGTGTCGAGGGTGGTTTATGACATCTCGGGGAAGCCGCCGGCGACTATTGAGTGGGAATGAGTTGAAAGAACGAGGGCGCCGAAAGGCGCCCTTGTTGTTTGTGGCTTGATCGAGTGACCTGCAACTTCTGGGCCTCAATAGCTGTACGTGATCGTTGGGAAACTGCGAACGAGCCGGAGAGACTGTGTCTTGTAGGAGTGCTTGGGGTCACGTAACTTCATCTCAGTAAGTTTGACGGGGGGGGGGGCTACGCCGGATGCGGATCTTCCGGATGCATGAACTTTTGTGTAATGTCGCATGAGTCCAGCTCTTGGGGGCGTGGCTGCTGTTGTGCTGAGTAACCATTTTGGTTGCTTTTGCGCGATAGCAATGGAAACCAGCTTCAATATTTGTCTAACGATCTTGTGACTAGAAATGGCGCGAGCTACCGGGCCAATCAGGGACTGATTCGGAGGCTAGGATGCTGGAGGTGGACAAGAAGCGCGAGGCGACAGCTTCGATCAGAGGGTACTTTTACCAACTCGACGCTGCCTTACTCGAAATCTTGCGCGCGGGCCTGAACGATGACATCGTCATTGAGGGTGTTGAAGATTTTGATCGTTACACGGATGAAGGTGTAATTTACGGCCAGGTAAAGTACTACGCGGAGCAGAACTTAACAGACTCAGTGCTGCGTGATCCTCTGTACAAGCTCTTTGTTCATTTCCATGGGCTCGAAGAGGGGCAGCGCGCAGGTAGAAAATACATCCTGTACGGGCACTTTTCAGAAGTTAAGATCGATATTGGTGAGCTTTCCGTCGAGCGATTTAAGTCGGTGATGGAATACCGCAAGGAGGTGAGGGCTGCTGATGGGACGATAACGTACGAGAAGAAATCCCTGCTCAATGGATCCACAGCGCCGGATGAATTGATCGAGGCGTTCTGCAAGAATTTCAGTATAAAAATTGCTGCTGAATATTCTGAACATCGAAACAGCGTTATTGAGGCCATACGGAAGAGCCAAGGTGTCTCAGTTCTTGAGGCTGAAGGATTTCACTATCCAATAGCCCTCGATTACATTGCGACACTGGCCACAAAAAAAGATCACAACGATCGAAGGACTACCCGTCGTGATCTGCAGGAAGTGCTCAAGGGCGCCCAGGTCGTCCATCATCGTTGGCTTCTCCGAGAGAAGGAGGAGGTCGAGTACGCGAAGCATATGAAGCGCCTGTACTTCTCGCCGACGAACGGCGCGGGAATGGTTCGCGCTTTCATTATTCAGTGTGATACCGGAACAGACCCTTCGGATATCTGCGATCAACTCAGGTCCATCGGTAAAAACTGGAGTTCCGCTAAGAATCGTCGCATCCAAAATTCCGACCGCTACGCTCCATTTATCCTGCTGCGCGGTGCGGATGAAGAATTTATTCTGCAGGTAAAGAACGATCTTTTCGATACTGGAATAATTTTCGTGGACGGCTTCCCGTATCGCGGATCGCCATTCCGCATTGATCACCTCCATAGCCTGCAGACTCAACAGCATCAGATCGAAATTCGCTTTGTCGACGACGAAGTGCAGTTGCAGACGGCCCTCGATGGCATGGGGCGGAAGTCGTGCCACATCTATGACTTCTTCCTTGAAAGCCCTGTGACCATGGATATGCCGGGTCCAAAGAGTCGGCTGTACTCGATCCCCGTCAGCAGCATCTCCACAATCAAGAAAATTATTTGAGGACGTACAATGACTGAGGAAATCGCAAATGCCGAGGTTGTGGCGGTTTACCCCAATAAGGTTCGAGTAGCCGTTGACGATCTGTTGAACTTCCAATCAGCCGGTGAGGCTCTTCGCGTTGGATCATTTCTTAAAGTATCGGACAACGAAAACGTCTCTCTTATTTGCATCATCGAAAGCTTTTCAATCGAAATGAAGGAGGTCAAAGGAGGCGAAGGTGGTGACTACAGGCGTGTCTATATGATTGACGCCTATCCTCTTGGGACCCTTAAGGAAGGAAAGTTCAATCGTGGCGGCGACGAGTTGGCAATTCCACCGAAGAAGGTCGTCCCGGCAACGAAGGTGGAAATCGCAGCCATCTATGCAGACTGCTATGCGGCTGAAGACCGCTTTTGCTTTTCTTCACTGACCCGGCAACGTGATATCGTCGTGCCCGTTCACGGCGACCGGTTCTTCAACAAGCATGTCGCCGTTGTCGGTGCTTCGGGATCCGGAAAATCGTCAAGTGTGTCTTCTATTCTGCAAAGGGCTGTATCAGCCAAAGCTGGCGAGTACCAGGGTCTTAATAACTCACATATTCTTATATTCGATCTTCACTCTGAGTACGCCGCAGCTTTTCCGAATGCAAGCGTAATTACCGTCGATGATCTTGTCCTGCCGTATTGGCTGCTAAACGAAGACGAGATGGAGGACATGTTCCTCGAGTCAGGCGATAACAACAATTACAATCAGGAGGCATTGCTGAGGCAGGTTGTTACCATCGCAAAGAAAATCAGTAACCCCGGTGTCGAGAAGGTAAATTTCGACAGTCCCCTTCCGTACGAGATCGATCATGTCGCGAATGCGTTCAGAAATCTAACTAGAGAGACAAAGAATGCTGACAATTCTTTGTTGATCAAGTTTAAGGACGGCTCGGAAGTCGAATTCGAAGACGTCGATGCCCAGATCGAACACTACTGTAAAGAGTTGCGCGAATTTGCACCGACAAAACGTAGTGAGATTAACAAAGGGCCGTATGCCGATGGCTCGATCGATAAGTTCGAACGGCGGGTCAGATCGAAGATTGGAAATGCGCGGCTTGGGTTCATCTTTGGCCAGAAGGCTAGGAAGGCTTCTTTGGAGGATGTGCTTAGACAGTTCACCGGCTACAACGTCGGAGGTGAGTCGAATGTCACCATTATCGACCTTAGCGGCATCCCCTTTGAACTGCTCAGCATAACCGTTTCGCTCATCTCCCGTCTGATGTTCGATTTTTGCTACTACGCACGGCGCGTTGAAACCAAAACCGAACAGCCATTCCTGATGGTCTATGAGGAGGCGCACAAGTATGCGCCGAAGAGTGGACTTGCGCGCTATAAAGCTTCACTGGGTGCGATCGAACGCATAGCCAAAGAAGGTCGAAAGTACGGCATCAGCCTGCTTATTTCGAGTCAGCGACCGTCTGAAATTTCAGAAACTATCTTTTCGCAGTGCTCCAATTTCTTGGCGATGCGTCTTACTAATCCCGATGATCAGGGCTATGTCCGCCGACTACTGCCGGATACGCTTGGCAACCTAACAGAGGGTATGCCCGCACTGGAGCAAGGGGAAGCACTTCTGATTGGTGATGCCGTGATCATGCCGTGCGTTGTGTATGTAGAGAAATGTGATCCTGAGCCCTCGTCTAGTGATGTGAAGTACCTTACGCTCTGGAAAGCAGAATGGAAGAATATCGACTTCGAAAAGCGTGCCGACAACTGGCGAGGGTGATGATCAAGGATCGCAGATCCAGGTCGTTGATAAAGATGGATGATCAGAACCCAGTGGCACGGGGCTGTCCCAGAGCTTCGTGAAATCAACCGCCTTCTTGATCGGAATCAACAATGAGTTTGGCGCGAGCTAACGTACTGCCCGCGCTCCGTCCGTCGATGGCGACTACTTCGTTATGTATAGGGGCATTTTCGAGGCAATGGGTGCGAGCTCACCTTGAAGCTGGTTTCATACACTGTGAGCGTTTGCCGTCTCACTCTGGTCTTACCTCGTGACAAGCCCACTCAACCAACCCCCGGCAAGCCAGAAACAGCCCATCCACAACTCCCTCATCCAAATGCCGTTCCGGGTCCGCTGCCACCCGGCAGCGGTCTGCCGCGTGCAGCAGCTCCAGCACCGTCAGTGCGCCAACCATCGCGCGCTCACTTCTAGCCAGGCTTACGCGGCGGCCGGGCGACACATCGGTTTCTGGCCATGGGTGCCCATCGGCTCCCTCGCAGCCGCGCATGCGCTTGAGGATGCCGAGGAGGTAGTTCAGGTCGGGCAGGGGAGTGTCGTCGTTGATGGGCTCAACAACGGTGTAGGAGGAGAAGGTGTCGGATTCGTTCATGGCGTCGGCTTCCATGGCTGTGCTTAACAGCGCCACCGCGTAAGCGGGTGGCGGACGGTGCGTGGCTGCAAACCGGACGTCAGTTGTCAGTACCCGGCGGGCCCGAAGACCCCCACGCACCGTCCGCCAGAAAGGCCGACGGATTACCCGCCGGCACCGGTTAAGGACGGTGCCGACGGGTAAGCGTAAACAACTAACAGTTCGGGTTTGCAGGCCCGGCCACCCGTTGTCGGTGGCGCGCTATGGTGTTTACGCCGTCGCTCCGAATACCAATAGAAATTCGCGAAGGAATCGCGGAATCCGAGAGCGAAGAACTATTGTTGCATGCACCAATCGTGCAACACACGACGCCAGCAGACGCATTCGCGCAGCCGCTCTGCTGATGGCGAATCAAAGTGGCGCAATCGCCCATGCCACAAGCGAATAGCGCGACAGCCTTCTTTGCAACAGTTCTTAATCCGCACCGAGTGGCAACGGCGCGTGATCAGCCACACACCCCGAAAAGCGGTTCAAACCCGACATCGCCAGCGAACCTCGCGGCCTCAGCCAGCGCCATCCTCAGCATGCCCCGCATTCCCCACCAGCAACTCAATCATCGCCCGCGCCGCCGCCGACTGCCGCCGATGCGGCGCATAGATCACCGAGAACGGGCGCGACCGCCCGCGCAGCTGCGGCAGCACTTCCACCAGTTCCCCACGCCGCAACCGCTCCAGCACGATGAACTCGTAACTCTGGCAAATCCCGATGCCCTGTTCGGCCAGCGAAACCACGCCCAGCACATCGTCGGAGGTCTCGATGGACGAACGCGGCAGCCAGTCCACGTCGCGCCCGGCGTCGCGGAAGATCCACGGCGCCAACCGTCCGGTGCGCGGCATCACGAACGGCAGGCACAGGTGCTGCTGCAGGTCGTCCAGCGTCTGCGGCGTGCCGCAGCGCTGCAGGTACTCCGGCGCGGCCACCAGCACCAAAGGCGCATCTTCCAGCTTCCGCCCCACCAGCCCGCTGTCCGGCAGCTGGCCCAGGCGGATGGCCAGGTCGAAGCCTTCGGCCACCAGGTCCACGTTGCGGTTGGTGATGTTCGGTGCCAGCTGCACCTGC
>NZ_JBHVER010000330.1:0-5456 GCF_042802195.1 Kitasatospora sp. NPDC057500
GATCAGCACCGAGGGCGTGGTGGAAAGCGCCACCGCGCCGGCGGTGAACGAGCCGTGCTCGACCACCTCCAGAAACACCTCCACATCGCCCAGGTAGTCGAACTTGCGGCTCATTTGGCTCTCCGGGGAACAGATGTTTTGCGATGGGGCCAATTTATCGCCGCTGGGGCGATGAATAAAGTGGCCGCCATTCCCCGATTAGGAGCTCCCCCATGAACCTGATGACCCGGCTGGCCGCAGCGCTGGCCCTGACCCTGGCTGCCAGCGGCGCGCAGGCCGCCAACGTGCTGGTGGTGCTGTCCGACGAAAACCACCTGGACCTGAAGGACGGCAAGGTGGCGCCGCGGCCGGGGCCGTCGTGGTGCAATGGCCGTCCCGACATCCCGGCACCAGCGACGACGAGGGAGCCGCATGAGCGCCGACGGTGGATGCGTCTTCGGTGACGCCGGCGTACTTCGGCAACGATGCCGCGCAGCTGACGCTGCACAAGGAACTGCTGGAGAAACTGGCGCTGACCTCGGCGACGGCCTCGCCGGTGGTCAGCCTGGCACGCATCGAGCAGCAGGGCTACGCGCGTTTCGATGCGGTCTACATTCCGGGTGGCCACGCGCCGATGCAGGACCTGCTGAAGAGCCCGGCGCTGGGCCGGCTGCTGGCCGACTTCCACCAGCGCAACAAAACCACCGCGCTGGTCTGCCACGGGCCGATCGCGCTGCTGTCCACGCTGCCGGATGCTGCGGGTTTCGTGGCGAAGCTGGAAACGGGTGCGATGCCGGCCATGCCGAAGTGGATCTACAGCGGCTACCAGATGACGGTGATCAGCAACCAGGAAGAAGAGCAGGCCAAGCCGTTGCTGGGTGGCGGTGAGATGAAGTTCTACCCGCAGACCGCGTTGCAGCGGGCGGGTGCGCGGTTCAGCAGCAATGCCACGCCGTGGATGGGGCATGTGGTGGTGGACCGTGAGCTGATTACCGGGCAGAACCCGGCTTCGGCGCTGGAGGTGGGGCAGCGGTTGGTGGAGCGGTTGAAGTAAGGCGGGGTCTGCATCGCGTGCCGTGTCGTGGCAACATGGTGGGCTGGCCTCGTCCTTCTGGGCGGGGCCGGTTTTCCAGGCAAGCCCTCGAACACGACATGCGAACGTCTTTTTTCATTCTCTCCGCCCTGTGCCTTGGCCTACTGTCTGGCTGTGCCAGTGGCCCGGAGGAGCACGCTTCCAGCCGCGAGATAACCAGTGCGTTCGTGGCCGACGACGGCCAGCTGTACCTGTTGCCGCGCTATGACGAGCCGATGCGCTTCAATGCCGCGCCGTTCCGCGAGTACCGCGCGCTGATGGACAGCCCGCTGCGCGAGGCGGTGGCCTGCGCGCAGATGTACTTCCATGAGGACTGGCGCGACCCGGCCAACAAGGCCAAGGTGCACGGCAGCTATGCGCTGCTGCTGCTGCCGGAGCAGGTGACGGCAGAGCTGGCCGGACAGTTCAAGCTGGAGCGGATTGAGGTGCTCCCGCGTGAGGCCAAGGCCGTGGAGGAGCGGGCGCGCTACTACCTGCCGATGGACCGGACCCGTTACGCGCTGGCGTTTGACCGCGCCTGCAATCTTTCAAGGAAGGGCGGCAGCTATTACAGCGCGCTGTTCGAGGGCGACGGCGAGCGGGTGCAGTTGCCGGATGCTGCGGCACTGGCGGAGAAGGGGAAGCTGGAACAGCCGATTAATGCGCGGGCGCAGCGGATCCTGCCGGAGAGGGAGGGCAAGCCGGGTGCGGGTTCGGCGGCGGGCAAGGTGCTCGGCGCGGCGCTGATCCCTGTGGCCGTGCCGGTGTTTGTGCTAAGCCTGCCGTTCCTGGGGCCGGATCATTGGAAGTGAAAAGGCGTTGGGGGAGAGTCATCCACGCATGGCGTGGATTGGGCATCGCCTGAAAGTTCATCCTGGAGATCTGTGTGCCAAGCACGCTGGAAACTGTTTTGAAGACTGCAGGCTTCATTGTCGTTGCGGCGCTTCCGTTGGTGATCCTCTGGCTCATCCTTCGGCGAATGTCAGCGACCGCGCGTTCTGCATTGGGATCAGGGCTGCGTTTGAATCCCCCTCGCCGGATTTCCGGCACGTCCATGACCTTGGTGATGGTGGATGGCAAAGAGGATCGCGAGCACTACTTCTTTGATACAGAATCCTTCCACCTGCGGCGGGGGGCGGTGCCCACGGCAGTTCCGCTTTCGCAGATCACCTCAGTCACACGAACGTCCGACAGGATCTACGGGCGTTATGTCTGGCAGGTGTGCTTCAGCAGAGCATCGGGCAGAAAGTGCGTGACGTTCACCAACAACCTGACGCTGTTCAACCGCGACTTCCTGCTGTTCCTGGAGGCGGTGCGGAAGGCCAATCCTCTGGCGACCGTCGATCAGGCGGGTCTGTTCTTCTGATTGTGCGGGGACATCAGCGGCGCTGATTGGCAAATGGAGGGGCCAGGGGGCGAGTCGCCTTGGACACGGTGCTGGGCGATTCAGTTGTGCGGGCGTTGAGGGAGTGAATCCACGCATGGCGTGGATCTACTGGCACCTCTGCCTGCCGCCAGCCACACAGCTTGCCCGCCAATGCTCCCAGGTCTTGAGATCGATGCCGGCTTTCAGCGCAATGCCCTGCAGCTCTGCCCAGCCCTTCGGCGAAGGAGAGGCCAGCAGCCCACGCATGAAGGCCTGCATCTTTGCCTCACCCACCTGCTTCTCCAGCGAAAGCAGCAGCAAAGGGGCATAGACGTAGCGATATATCTCGCCCAGATCGGAGTTGCCATCGATGGCATCGAACGGGGGTAGCGGCTTGTCGTGCGTATCGACGGCCGATTGCAGTCGTGCGATGTAGCGATCGGCCGCGGCATCGCCACTGATCTCACGCAGCGCCTTGATCGACAGGAACTCGGCGCTGGACTCCAGCAGAACCCAGAAGTAGGGGCCCTGCGGACGGTTCAGCGTGCCGAAGTAGTAATGGCCCATTTCGTGTGCGATGTACTGCACGCGCCGTTCAGCATGTTCGCCACCAGCCAGCAGGGAGTCGGCCACATTGCCGATGCTGCCGCTCATGGCGATGGTGGGCCAGGTGGCAAAGCCCCACTCGCTGCCTTCGCGGTCGCGCTCGATCTGGTTGAGCGTGACCATGCGCAGGAAAGTGGGGCGGTCGGCCAGCGGCATGCCCATGTAGCGGCTGTGCACGTCGGCTACCTTCTGCAGTGTGCTGGACAGTGCCTGGACCTTGGCCGAGGGCAGGGTCTCGTTAAGGATCGTGACCTGCGCGGTGCGGGTGATCGGGCCGCCGCCGCCGAACAGCAGGATCGGCCGTGCGTTGTCGCTGCGGAATCGCCCCTGCGCGCCTTCGATGGCCGGGCTGCCGTTGAGATACAGAAAGCGGCAGCCGGCGCAGTCCACCTGCAGGTCGTAGCGGCTTTCGTTGCTGCGCACGCGGGCCTTGGGGTCGAATGCCTGCGGCAGCCATGCGGACTGTTCGGTGAAGCGGGCGCTGTCGCCGTTGAAGGCCATCATGCCCTTGAAGTCGCCCATGGCATCGTGCTTCGGGTACAGCGGGAACGCGCCCACGTACTGCACGCAGAGCGTGGCGGTGGGCTCGGCCAGGGTGTAGACGCGCGCCTCGCCATCCACGCCCGGGTCGTACCAGCCATCGAACCCTACCGGCTTGCCGTCACCGTCGGTGACCCGCGCGACGTTCAGGCCGGCGTTGAGTACGAACGCGCCCCTTGATTCGGCTGGGAGGTTGGACACGCAGACATTGCCTTCGACGCGGCCGCTGGCAATATCCAGCCGCACGCTGCCGGTGGTGAGCGGCGTGGCCGCCTGCGCGGTCGGTGCGGCCACGCTGGTGGCGGGGGCGAGCAGTGCGGTCAGGGCGGCAGGCAGCAGGGCGGTGCAGGGGTTCATCGGGCCATCTTTGGGTGGATGGCGTTGACTATAGGGCCAACATCGATGGACGCGGAGAGTCTTCTGGTCACCCGGCCTTGTGGGGCTGGTGCAATGCCCTGGCCTGGTGCAGGCATAATGCCAGCGGGGCGAACGGATGCCCGCGAACAGGACGGACGCCTGCGCCATGACGAACATGCCAACCCAGCTCACGACCGACTTCGATGCGATGCTCGACGGTGGTGACATTGCCGAGGCGCGGCGGCTGTTGGCCCCGCAGCTTGCACGCGGCTGTGCTGAAGCGTTGTTCCTCTCTTCTTCGATGCCTGTGGGGGAGGACGACGCACATGCCGAGGCGGACAGCTTCGCGACCCTCAAGCAGGCCGCAGAGAAGGGTTATATCCCGGCAATCCATGCGATAGGGCTGTGCCTGCTGACCGGTGACCGCGTCGAGCAGGACGTCATGCGTGCGGCCGCGCATTTTGAGCGGGCATCGGAGGCCGGCTATCCGTCGGCCATGTACGAGTTTGGCCTGGCGTTGTTCCATGGCATGGGTGTTGCCAGGGACGTGCCGCATGCGGTGTACCTGATCCGCGCTTCGGCGCAGTCGGGGAATGAGTACGCCAGGGAATTCCTGCTGACGTACTCGTTGGACGTGGGCACGTAGGAGGAGGGTGCGGAGGCCGGTAACGCTACACTGGCGGCCTACCCCGATGGAAGCTCGCCCATGTTCAGTGGAAAAGTTGCGGTGGTCACCGGCTCCACCAGCGGTATCGGTCTTGGCATTGCCATAGCCCTGGCGCGGCAAGGTGCCGATATCGTGCTGAATGGCTTCGGCGATGCGGCGGAGATCGAACGCATCCGTTCCAAGCTGGAAACCGAGTTCGGCGTGCGCGTGGCGCATGACGGCGCCGATCTTTCCCGTGGCGAGGCAGTGCGCTGGATGATTGAGCATGCCGTCGCGACGATGGGCCGCATCGACATCCTGGTGAACAACGCCGGCATCCAGCACACCGCGTCGATCGAGGAATTCCCTGTCGAGAAGTGGAATGCGATCCTGGCGTTGAATCTCTCGGCCGTGTTCCATGCCACGGCGGCGGCCTTGCCGCATATGAAGCAGCAGCGCGCCGGCCGCATCATCAACATTGCGTCGGTGCACGGGTTGGTGGGCTCGGTGAACAAGTCGGCCTACGTGGCGGCCAAGCATGGCGTGGTGGGGTTCACCAAGGTCACCGCGCTGGAGAATGCGGGCACCGGCATCACCGCCAATGCCATCTGCCCGGGCTGGGTGCGGACGGCGCTGGTCGAGCAGCAGATCACCGCGTTGGCCGAGCGCGATGGCACGGATCAGGAGACCGCCGCGCGTGCGCTGCTGGCTGAGAAGCAGCCCTCGTTGCAGTTTGTAACGCCCGAGCAGCTGGGCGAGATGGTGGTGTTCCTGGCCTCGGATGCCGCTGCACAGATCACCGGCACGGCGCTGCCGGTGGATGGGGGCTGGACGGCGCGCTAGCTGGCTGGCTGTGCTTTACGCTGCAGCATGGGCAATGCCACCAGCGT
>NZ_JBHVER010000331.1:0-5433 GCF_042802195.1 Kitasatospora sp. NPDC057500
GTGCGGCCCTCGGACCAGTGCTGCCGTCAGGCGGCCAGGCGCTCCGCCGCCGCGTCCAGGCGGGCCAGGGTCCGCTCGCGGCCCAGCACCTCCAGGGACTCGAACAGCGGCAGGCCCACCGTGCGGCCGGTGACCGCGACCCGGATCGGCGCCTGCGCCTTGCCCAGCTTCAGCCCGTGCTCGGCGGCCACCGCCTCCAGCTCGGCCTTCAGCGCGGCGGCCTCGAAGGACTCCAGCGCGGCGAGCTTCTCGCGGGCGGTGCGCAGCAGGGCCAGCGCGACGTCCGCGTTCTTCATCGCCTTCGACCACGACTGCTCGTCCTGGACCGGCTCGGCCAGGAACAGGAAGTCGACCTGCTCGACGATCTCGCCCAGCACCGCGATCCGGGACTGCGCGAGCGGGGCGAGCTCGGCGAAGGCCGCGGCGTCGAAGGCCTCGGCCGCCCACGGGGCGCGGTCGGCGGCCAGGTACGGGGCGCAGGCGGCGATGAACGCGTCCACCGACAGGGCGCGGATGTACTCGCCGTTGAACGAGCGCAGCTTCTGCACGTCGAAGAAGGCCGAGGCGGCGTTCACCTCCGAGATCCGGAACAGCTGCTCCAGCTCGGCGTACGGGCGGATCTCGACGTCGTCCTTCGGACCCCAGCCCAGCAGCATCAGGTAGTTGACCATCGCCTCGGGCAGGTAGCCCTCGGCCAGGTAGTCCTCCAGCGCCACCTTGTCGCGGCGCTTGGACAGCTTCTGCCGCTTCTCGTTGACGATCACCGGCAGGTGCGCCCAGACCGGCGGGGTGGCGCCGAGCGCCTCCCACAGCAACTGCTGCTTGGGGGTGTTCGACAGGTGCTCCTCGCCGCGGATGACCTCCGTGACGCCCTGCTCCAGGTCGTCGACCACGTTGGCCAGCAGGAACACCGGGCTGCCGTCGCCGCGGGCGATGACGAAGTCCTCGATCGCGGAGTTCGGGAAGGCCGGCTCGCCGCGGATGAGGTCGACCACGACGGTGGTGCCCTCGTCCGGGGTGCGGAAGCGCAGCGCGCGGCCCTCCTCGTAGCCCAGGGCGCGGTCGCGGCAGAAGCCGTCGTAGCCGGTCTGGGCGGAGCCGGTGCGCTCGGCGGTCTGCTCGCGGGTGCAGTCGCAGTAGTAGGCGCGGCCGGCCGCGTACAGCTTCTCGGCGGCGGCGCGGTGGCTGTCGGCGTTGGCGGACTGGAAGTACGGGCCCTCGAAGCCCGGGTCGCCCTCGTGGATGCCGATCGCGGCGAGGGCGCTGATGATGCCGTCGGTCCACTCGGGCTTGTTGCGGGCTGCGTCGGTGTCCTCGATCCGCAGGACGAAGACACCGCCCTGCTGTCGTGCCGTCGCCCAGTTGTACAGCGCCGAGCGGGCACCGCCGACGTGGAACATGCCGGTGGGGCTCGGAGCGAAACGGACGCGGACGGGACGGGATACCTCGGTCATGAAACCCAAGGGTATCGGGCCGGGGCGGGGTGCCCGGCACGCGCACCCCCGCCCCGCCCCCGGTCCGGGGGCCTTCGCGGCGTCCGGGGCGATCGCGTTCTTCGCCCGCTCGACGGACTCCTCGGCCGCCGGGCCGCCGGGGTTCTCGGTGGCGGGGGCCTGGTTGAGGGCGACGAACGGGCGCATCCGGCGTTCGTAGCCAGGCGTCCAGTCGACCTCGGCGCCCTCTTCGAACTCGGCCTCGCCACCCTCCTCGACGGCCTCACCCCCCGCATCGAGACCCCCGCACCGAAGCCGCCTCGGGCTGCTAGGGAGTACCCGGTTCGCGGCCCCGGAAGGTGCGGCGGTACTCGCGGGGCGGGACGCCGAGGCGGGTGGTGAAGGGCGGGCGGAGGGAGACGGCGGAGGAGAAGCCGCAGCGGGTGGCGACGGTGTCGACGGGCAGGTCGGTCTCCTCCAGCAGGCGCTGGGCGGTGAGGATGCGCTGGTCGAGGAGCCAGCGCAGCGGGGTGGTGCCGGTGGTGGCGGCGAAGCGGCGGGCGAAGGTGCGTTCGGACATCACGGCCAGGGCGGCCATCCGGCGGACGGTCCAGGGGGTGTCGAGGGCGGCGAGCACCTCGGTGCGGACGCGGGCCAGCGGGTCGTCGGAGGCGGTGGGTTCGGGGACCGGGGAGGGGATGAACTGGGCCTGGCCGCCGGAGCGGAACGGGGCGGTGACCATGGCGCGGGCGATCGACGCGGCCGCGCGTTCGCCGTGGGCGGCGCGGACCAGGTGCAGGCAGAGGTCGATGCCCGCCGCCACGCCCGCCGAGGTCCACAGGCCGCCCTCGCCGGTGAACAGCACCTCGGGCCGGACGTCCACCGCCGGGAAGCGGCGGGCGAGTCGGTCGGCGAAGGCCCAGTGGGTGGTGGCGGAGCGGCCGTCGAGCAGGCCGGCCTCGGCGAGCAGGAAGGCGCCCGCGCAGAGCGAGGCGAGGGTGACGCCCCGCTCGTGGGCGGCGCGCAGGGCGGCGACGACGGCGGGGTCGACGGGCTCCTCCGGCCGCTGCATGCCGGGCACCACGACCAGGTCGCACCCGGCGAGCGCGTCCAGCCCGAAGTCCGGGACGCGTTCGAGTCCGCCGTCGAAGCGCACCCGGGCACCGTCCGGCCCGCAGATCCGCAGGTCGAACGCGGGCAGGCCGGGGCGGCTTGCCCGGTTCGCCCAGACCTCCCCGATCACCGCGTAGTCGAAAGGCCGGACGCCGTCGAAGATCACACACCCCACCACCCGCATGGCAGGATCGTATCGATGGGTGGCTCCACCGCCGCTCACGGCGCCGCCCCGGCCCGCCGCAGGATCGACGCATGACGAACACCAGCGCCCTCGACGCCCCGCTCACCATCGACTCCGACGCCGTCCTGGTCGTCATCGACGTCCAGAAGGGCTTCGAGGACCACGCCTTCTGGGGCGAGCGCGACAACCCCGGGGCCGAGCAGCGGATCGGCGAGCTGATCGACGTGTGGCAGGCCACCGGACGGCCGGTGGTGACCGTCCAGCACGAGTCCGCGGCCGGCCCGCTCGCGAAGGGCACGCCCGGCTACGAGCTGAAGGACTTCGTGGCGGCGGTCACGCCGGATCTGCACGTCACCAAGACGGTGAACAGCGCCTTCTACGGCACCCCGGACCTGCACGCCTGGCTCCAGGAGCGGGGCGCCCGGCAGGTGGTGATCACCGGGATCATCACCAATGTGTGCAACGAGACCACCGCCCGGATGGCGGGCAACCTCGGCTACGACGCGGTCTTCCCGGCCGACGCCATGCACGCCTTCGACCAGACCGGCCCGGACGGCGTGACCGTCCCCGCCGCCGAACTCGCCCGCGCCACCCGGACGGTGCTGCACGCGATGCGGTTCGCCAAGGTGGTGACCACCGAGGCCGTGGTGACCGCGGCGAGGACCGGCGGGCCGGCCGCCGTCAGCTGGTCCTGACCCGGCCGGCGGCGGTCGGCTGCGCGCCCGCCGGAAAGGTCTCGGCGAGGAAGGCCTCCCAGGTGCGGGCGCCCCGGTCGGCCCCCGGCCCGGCCAGGTTGGCGCCCTCCCGGTAGCAGCGGCCCACCTTGCCGGGGGCGCGCAGCGGCAGCACCGGGCGGCGCTTGCCCGCCGCCGCCAGGTAGTCGCGGGTCAGGTCGCCGAGGGTGCGCACGGCCGGGCCGGCCAGGTCCGCGACCTGCCCGGCAGGCGCGCCCAGGGCCAGTTCGACCAGGCGCTCGGCGACGTCCCGCGAGTCCACCGGCTCCCAGCGGATGCCGTTCATCGCCGGGACGACGGGCAGCTTGGCCATCGCGGCCGCCGTCTTCAGCGCCAGGTCGTGGAACTGGGCGGCGCGCAGCGTGGTGAACGGGACGCCCGCCCCCGCGACGATCCGCTCGGCGGCGTGCTTGGCCCGGAAGTAGCCGAGCGGGACCCGGTCGGCGGCGGTCACCGAGATGTGGACGAGGTGCCGCACCCCGGCCCGGCGGGCGGCGTCGACCAGGGTGCGGGTGGTGGCCTCGTCGTGCTTGGCGTCGCCGGCCAGGTGCAGCACCACCTCGGCGCCGGCCACGGCCGCGTCCACGCCGGCCCCGGTCAGCAGGTCGCCGACCGCGTAGCCGACGCCGTCGGCGCCCGGGCGGGGGTTGCGGGTGAGCACCCGGACCTCCCGGCCCGCCGCGCGCAGCAGCGGCACCACGTGCCGGCCGAGGGTGCCGGTGCCACCGGTCACCAGGACGGGAGCGCTGCTCGGGCTGGTCGGGTTCGCCATGATCGTCTCTCCTTCGCCGGCCGGAGGCCGGGCCTCCGGTGGAGCCGTTAGGTTTCGTGGTTCCGGAGCTTTGACTGACGGCGACGAAGGAATGTGACACGGGTGGAAGAGAAGATTCCGGCCGCCGGATCCGCCGGCTCCGCACCGGCCGCGGAGCTGTTCGAGGCGCACCGTCCGCACCTGCGGGCCGTCGCCTACCGGATGCTCGGCTCGCTCGCCGAGGCGGAGGACGCCGTCCAGGACACCTGGCTGCGCTACGACCGCGCCGACACCTCGGAGGTGGGGAACCCCGGGGGCTGGCTGACCACGGTGATCGGGCGGCTCTGCCTCACCCGGCTGCGCGCGCGGGCGCAGCGCCGCGAGGAGCCCCTGGAGCCGGGGCCCGAGGGGGACGGCCACGAGGTGCCGCGGATACCGGACCCGCTGATCGGGCGGGCGGACGCGCCGGACCCGGAGCAGGAGGTGCTGCTCGCCGACTCGGTCGGGCTGGCGCTGATGGTGGTGCTGGAGTCGCTCTCCCCCGCCGAGCGGGTCTCCTTCGTGCTGCACGACATGTTCGCCGTGCCGTTCGAGGAGATCGCCCCGCTGATCGAGCGGACGGCGGCCACCACCCGCCAGCTGGCCAGCCGGGCCCGCCGCAAGGTGCAGGGCCGGGCGCCCGCGCCGGACCGGGACCTCGCCCGGCAGCGGGTGGCCGTCGACGCGTTCTTCGCCGCCACCCGCAACGGGGACCTGGACGCGCTGCTGGCCGTCCTCGACCCGGAGGTGGTGCTGCGGGCGGACGGCAACGTCGGCCGGGACCGGCGCCCGGTGGTGCTCCGGGGTGCCCGGACGGTCGCGGGGCAGGCGGTCATGTTCCACAGCCTGTCGCCGTACGCGCGCCCGGCGCTGGTCAACGGCGCGGCGGGCGCGGTGGTGATCGGCGCCAACGGCCGGGCGGTGTCGGTCATGGCGTTCACGGTGGTGGACGGCGTGATCGTGGCGATCGACGTGCTCAGCGACCCGGAGCGGCTGGCCGCGCTCGACCTGGCGGCGTTCGCGGGCTGAGCCGCAGGGCCTCGGGGCCGCGGGCGGTGAACGGCCGCCGCCCCCGTGCACCCTTCCGGTGCGCGGGGGGGGCGGCGCGCGACCCCGGCCCGCCCGGGGCGGGCGAAACCGCCCCCCCCTCGCGGGGGATGTCGGCGGGGCCGGGGGGCC
>NZ_JBHVER010000332.1:0-5349 GCF_042802195.1 Kitasatospora sp. NPDC057500
GCCCCGCAGCACCGCGAGCCCCCGCAGCGCCGCGCCGAGCCCCCGCACGAGGCGCCCCGCGAGGCGCCGCGCCGCGAGCCGCGCCAGCGCAGCCGCAACCGGATGTACATCCCGGGCCTGGGCTGTCTGAAGGGCTGCCTCGTGGTGCTGCTGGTGCTGGCGCTGGCCGTGGTGGCGCTGTGGAACTTCACCCCGCTGCCGGAGTACTGGGCCGACGTCCAGGGCTGGTTCTCCGACGCGAAGGACTGGGTGACCGGCGTGTCCGACAAGGTGGGCAACTGACCCGAACGGATCCCGGCGGCCTTCCGGCAGGCCGCCGGGACCGGACGCGCAACGGGATTGACGCTTTGTCGACAATCCACGGGATTTCCCGCCGCCCAGGACCCGCCGAGCGCCCTCAGGCGGCCCGCGGAGGGCGTCCGGGCGCGTAGGTTGGTCGCTGTTGTCCCGCCCCACCGAGCGCTCCGGACCCTCCCGGGGCGCTCCCGCCGCCCACGGAGCAGCATTGGCACGCAAGATCGGCAGCCGCTACACCGTCCACCAGGTGATCGGCCGCGGCTCGGCCGGGACGGTCTGGCTCGGCGAGGGCCCGGACGGTCCGGTCGCGGTCAAGCTGCTGCGCGAGGACCTGGCCGCCGACCAGGTGCTGGTCGGGCGCTTCGTCCAGGAACGCGCCGCGCTGACCAGCCTCGACCACCCCCGGGTGGTCGGCGTGCGCGACATGGTCGTCGACGGCAGCGACCTCGCCCTGGTGATGGAGCTGGTCCAGGGCACCGACCTGCGCTCCCGGCTGGAGCGCGACGGCGCGCTGCCCCCGCAGCTCGCCGCCTCGGTGATCGCGGACGTCGCCGACGGCCTGGCCGCCGCGCACGCGGCCGGCATCGTGCACCGGGACGTCAAGCCGGAGAACGTCCTGCTGGACCTCGCCGCCGCCCCCGGACCCGGCGGCGCCCCGCGCGCCAAGCTGACCGACTTCGGCGTGGCCCGGCTGGTCGACGCCCCGCGCCGCACCCGCGCCACCCGGATCATCGGCACCCCCGACTACCTCGCCCCCGAGATCATCGAGGGCCTGGAGCCGCGCGCCGCCGTCGACATCTACGCCCTCGCCACCGTGCTCTACGAGCTGCTGGCCGGCTTCACCCCGTTCGGCGGCGGCCACACCGGCGCGGTGCTGCGCCGGCACGTCACCGAGCAGGTGCCGGCGATCCCCGGCCTGCCCGACGGCCTGTGGCGGATCATCGCCGAGTGCCTGGCCAAGGCCCCGGCCTCCCGGCTGCGCGCCGCCGAGCTGGCCGCCCGGCTGCGCGAGCAGCTGCCGGCCCTCGCCGGGCTGCCGGTGCTGGCCGTCCCGCAGCAGGGCCGGGCGCCCGTCGAGGAGCAGCTGACCCCCGGCGAGGCGGTGTACGCCGAGGTGGACGCCGCCCCCGGCACCCACAAGCGCCGCCGCGGCCCGGCCGTGCCGCTGGTGCCCGGCGTCGCCCCGGACTCCACCCGGGACACCCACACCAGCCTGCGCCGCCCCTCCGCGCACGAGCTGGCCTCCTACGCGGCCGAGTCGCGGGCCCAGCGCACCGCCCCGGGCGCGGGCCACCGCCGGGACCGCCAGGCCCTGCTGCGCCGCCGCCGGGTGCTGGCCGTGCTGCTGGCCGTGGTCCTGCTGCTGGCCGGCGCCGCCGCGGCCTGGACCGCCTTCGCCGCCACCGCGCCGGACGCCGGACCCGGGCCGCGCCCGACCGGTGTGTCGGGCGCCCCGGGGGCGCCGTAGCGCCGCGCTCCGGGCGCCTCGGCGGCCCACTCCGGGGGTCCGCGGGCCCCCGGACGCACCCGGGGTCGTCATGAGCACCCCGGGAACCATTACCCTGGGGGCGTGGCAGCCGTCGATCCTTCCGAAGAGCTCAAGAACCTCGAAACGACCATGGGGTCGATCGAGGCCGTCCTCGACCTGGACAAGATCCGGGCCGACATCGCGCGCCTGGAGGAGGAGGCAGCCGCCCCCGACCTGTGGGACGACCTGGCGAACGCGCAGAAGGTGACCAGCAGGCTCTCCTTCCTCCAGGGCGAACTGCGCAGGGTCGAGGGCCTCCGCGGCCGCATCGACGACCTGGGCGTCCTGTTCGAGCTGGCCGAGGCCGAGGACGACGCGGACACCCGCGCCGAGGCCGAGACCGAGCTGGCGGCCGTCGCCAAGGCGGTCGAGGAGCTGGAGGTCCGCACCCTCCTGTCGGGCGAGTACGACGCCCGCGAGGCGCTGATCAACATCCGCGCCGAGGCCGGCGGCGTGGACGCCGCCGACTTCGCCGAGCAGCTGATGCGCATGTACCTGCGCTGGGCCGAGCGGCACGGGTACCCGACCGAGGTGTACGACACCTCGTACGCGGAGGAGGCCGGCATCAAGTCCGCGACCTTCACCGTCAAGGCCCCGTACGCCTACGGCACCCTCTCCGTCGAGCAGGGCACCCACCGGCTGGTCCGGATCTCCCCGTTCGACAACCAGGGCCGCCGGCAGACCTCGTTCGCCGGTGTCGAGGTGCTCCCGGTCGTCGAGCAGTCCGACCACGTCGACATCGACGAGTCGGAGCTGCGCGTGGACGTCTACCGCGCCTCCGGCCCCGGCGGCCAGGGCGTCAACACCACCGACTCGGCGGTGCGCATCACGCACCTCCCGACCGGCATCGTGGTGTCCTGCCAGAACGAGCGCTCGCAGATCCAGAACAAGGCGTCCGCGATGAACGTCCTCCAGGCGAAGCTGCTGGAGCGGCGCCGCCAGGAGGAGAAGGCGGCGATGGACGCGCTCAAGGACAGCGGCAGCTCCTGGGGCAACCAGATGCGCTCCTACGTGCTCCACCCGTACCAGATGGTCAAGGACGTCCGCACCGAGTTCGAGGTCGGCAACCCGCAGGGCGTGCTGGACGGCGACATCGACGGCTTCATCGAGGCCGGCATCCGCTGGCGCAAGCAGCGCGAGACCGCCGCGCAGTAGGCGGTGGGCCGTGCCGGCCCCGCCCGCGGCCCCGTACGACGGAACGGCAGAAGGCCCCCGACCGGTTCACCCCGGCCGGGGGCCTTCCCCGTACGTCTCTCAGGCCAGCGCCTGCCGCGCGATCAGCGCCACCGCGAGCAGCCCGGCCAGCACGGCCAGCAGCATCGCGGGGGAGAGCGCGGCGAACGGGCCCTGCTGCTCCTGCAGCCGGGCCCGGGTGGCACGGCACGCGGGGCAGCGGCCCTCGCTGACGCGGCCGTTGCAGTGGGCGCACACCAGATGGTCGCAGGTCATGCGATCTCCTCCTCGCTGCTACTGCAAACGCACCGGACCGGGCCTTGGTTCCTTCTCGTGCCCTGTGCGGCGGAGCGGTCGTGCCCGACCGCACCCTCCACTGTGCCAGGTTCCGGGCGTTCCGGCCCCCGGGCTGTGAGATGGCTCCCAATTTTCAGGGCATATCAGGGCATTTTCCCCCAGCTCCGTTCGGCTGTCGCGGGCTGAACCTGCGGGCCGGGCCGCCGTTCGCGTATGGTCCCAAGCCGGGAGCGGCCGTTCCGCTCCCCTCGCCCGCCCCGGGCCGGGCATGCCGAGGGGCGGACCGACCCAGGACTGGCGCCGCCTAGGATGGCCTCCGTGATGCAGCCGTGATCAGATTCGACAACGTCTCCAAGACCTATCCCAAGCAGAACCGTCCCGCCCTGGACAACGTCTCGCTGGAGATCGAGAAGGGTGAGTTCGTCTTCCTGGTCGGCTCGTCCGGCTCGGGCAAGTCCACCTTCCTGCGCCTGTGCCTGCGCGAGGAGCGCCCCAGCAACGGCGAGGTGCACGTCCTGGGCAAGGACCTGGGCAAGCTGTCCAACTGGAAGGTGCCGCACATGCGCCGCCAGCTGGGCACCGTCTTCCAGGACTTCCGCCTGCTGCCCAACAAGACGGTCGCGCAGAACGTCGCGTTCGCGCTGGAGGTCATCGGCAAGCCGAAGAGCGCCATCAACAAGGTGGTGCCCGAGGTGCTCGACCTGGTCGGCCTCGGCGGCAAGGAGGACCGCATGCCGGGCGAGCTGTCCGGTGGCGAGCAGCAGCGCGTGGCGATCGCCCGGGCCTTCGTGAACCGCCCGATGCTGCTGATCGCGGACGAGCCCACCGGCAACCTCGACCCGCAGAACTCGGTCGGCATCATGAAGCTGCTCGACCGGATCAACCGCACCGGCACCACCGTGCTGATGGCCACCCACGACCAGGCCATCGTCGACCAGATGCGCAAGCGCGTCATCGAGCTCGACAAGGGGCTGCTGGTCCGCGACCAGGCCCGCGGCGTCTACGGGTACCAGCACTGACCTCTCGGCGCTGACCCCGTGGGCCGCCCGCCCGCCTCGCCCGACCAGCAGTACCGACCCTGGAGTTGTTGAACGCATGCGCGCCCAGTTCGTCCTGTCGGAGATCGGTGTGGGTCTCCGCCGCAACCTGACGATGACCATCGCGGTCGTCGTCAGCGTCGCGCTCTCCCTCGCCCTCGCCGGTGCCTCCCTCCTGGTCCGCGACCAGGTCAACTCGATGAAGGGGTACTGGTACGACAAGGTCGAGGTGAGCATCTACTTCTGCACCAAGGCCGACGCCCGGAACTCGCCCCAGTGCGACAAGGGCGCGGCCACCGACCAGCAGATCGCCGACATCAAGACCCAGCTGGACAAGATGGACTCGGTGGTCCAGTCCTCGACCTTCGAGAACTCCGCCGAGGCGTACAAGCACTGGAAGGAGATGAACCCGGACAACCCGCTCATCTCCGTCCTCGGCCCGGAGGCCATCCCGCAGTCCTGGCGGGTCAAGCTGAAGGACCCGACCAAGTACGACGTCATCCAGAGCGCCTTCGCCGGCAAGCCCGGCGTGAAGTCGGTCGAGGACCAGCGGAAGATCCTGGAGAACCTGTTCGGCCTGCTGAACGGCCTCCAGACGGCGGCCTTCGTCATCATGGTGCTGATGCTGTTCGTCGCGCTGCTGCTGATCGTCAACACCGTCCGGGTGTCGGCGTACAGCAGGCGGCGCGAGACCGGCATCATGCGCCTGGTGGGCGCCTCGAACTTCTACGTGCAGATGCCGTTCATCGCGGAGGCCGCGTTCTCCGCGCTGCTCGGTGCGGTGATGGCCTCCGGCCTGCTGCTCGGCGGCCACTTCTTCGTGCAGAACTGGCTCGCCGAGCGGGTGCAGTTCATCCACTTCATCGGCCTGTCCTCGGTGCTGGCGGTGATACCGCTGCTGGTCGTGGTGGGTATGGGCATGGCCGGCATCGCGGCGTTCTTCACCCTCCGCAAGTACCTCAAGGTCTGACGCCCCGACGGGCCCGGGCGGCCCGACGGCCCCGGACGGCACTGCGC
>NZ_JBHVER010000333.1:0-5326 GCF_042802195.1 Kitasatospora sp. NPDC057500
GGCCCCCCCCGGGCTGCCGCCCGCCGCGGGCCCGCCGGGGGGGGGACGGCGAATCCGGGTCGAATTCCCCCACCGGTTGCTACGTGTTCGAACTCAACCGGCCGCCGGTCACCGGCCGTGGGGCGGGGCCGGTCTCCTCCGTGAGGAGGGGGCGTACCCGGAGCGGTCCCTGAGGTGCGGCCCTGACGTGCGTAGACATGGCGGGCGGCGGGCATCGGTGGTCGTAGGGGGCAGTCGTCGTACGTGAGAAGGTGCCAGGCATGAAGGTGATCGGATTCCTGCTGAATGTGCTCTGGCTGGTCTTCTGCGGGTTCTGGATGGCGGTCGGCTATGTGATCGCGGGGATTGTCTGCTGCGTTCTGATCATCACGATTCCCTTCGGGACCGTTCTTCGTCGCTCAGCATCACGCGGGGATCGACTCGGCCTTCGATTCGCATAGGCGGGAGGAGGTCGACCACGGGCAGCGGTACTCGTTCCACCTTCGCGAGAGCCTCGTCCACCTCGGCCCAGATGCCCCGCATCACCCACTCGTTGAAGTACTTCGAGGCGGTGCTCGTCGAGCCGTACTCCTCGCGGAGCGTCGGCCAGGATGCGCCGGTTCGGGCCTTGGCGAAGATCGCGTCGACCGAGCGGCGCACGCGGTCGCGTCGGCCGGCGGGGAGCAGATGGGAGACCAACGCCCACTGCTCGTCCGACAGGTCGGCCGCCGGGACGTTCACTCCGGCCGCCTTGTACCAGGACTGCACGGTGCAGACGTGGCCTCCGGATCGCATCGGCACCGGCCCCTCGATGAACACCTTCACGTCGAGCAGACCGAGCACCTCGCTCTGCTCCTCCAGCTTCATGTCCACCAGCTGATGCTGAGCCAGGTTGGCCAGTGCCTTGAGGTCGCGGGCCCGGCGGTCGGCCTCCTCGACCTCGGCCAGCCAGGCGGCGGCCTCGGCACGCATCTCCTCCAGCTGCTGCAGCTCCTCGTTGAGGGCCGTTGTCGCGGTGGCGATGGCGTCCGGGGACTGCTGCTGCTTGGCGGCAGCCACGATCACGGCGGCGATGGACGCCTTCATGGTGTCGATCTGCCGGTCGAGGCCGGCGATCCGCTCGGCGTGCGCCTCCTGATCGCCGTCGGACATGCCGACCCACTCGGCGGCCAGCGCCTCCAGCTTCCGCGAGTCGCCGAGCAGGGTGACGACCTCCGACCAGACGCGCTCCTCCACCGCCGCGGCGTCCACGTACGAGCAGTCGCAGACCCCCTGGCCGGGCACGGTGTCGGCCTTGCCACTACAGCGATAGTTGCGACGACCGTACGAGAGGGACTCGCGGCTGATGCCGGTGTACGGCGCCTTGCAGAGGCCGATCAGCCGGCCCGTGAGCGGGTAGACCGCTCGGTTGCGGCCGCTGGTCTTCGCGCGGGCCGCGACCTTCCGGCGGAGCGTGGCGGCCTCGTCCTCGGACAGGATGCGGGGGAGCGCGATCGTCACCGACTCGCCCCACAGTGGCCTGCCGTCAGCGTCGGTCTTGGCGTGTGCGCCGCGGAAGATCAGCTCGGCGTCGAGCACCGCCCGGGACATGATCCGATCGCGGAGATTGGCCACCGACCACGGACGTCCCGAACGGCAGGTGATCCCTTCGGCGTTGAGCCGGATGGCGGCCTGCCGCAGGTTCAGCCCTTCGATCACCACCATGCCGTGAACGCGCTGCACGACGGCACGCTCGACTTCGTCGACGACCAGCCGCGACTCGCCCTTGATGCCCTTCGCCTCGATCCGGTAGCCGTACGGGGGCCGGCCGCCGATGTGCGGCGAGCCGGGATCCTCGGCCTTCTCCTGGAGGCCGCCCTGGGTGCGCGACCGGATGTTCTCCCACTCGGTCTCGGCGTAGTCGGCCTCTCGCCGCATCTGCGCCCGGCCCTCGGGGGTGGTGTTGTCGATGTTGCGGTTGGTGATGGCGACGAAGATCCCCATGTCCTCCAGCGCCCAGACCCAGCGCCAGAAGGCCCGGCCGACACGGCCGATGCGGTCACCCTTCTCCACCACGACGAGGTCGAACCCGCCGAGCTTCGCCTGCTCCATCAGCCGGTCGAAGTCCGGGCGTTCGCCCATCTCCTTGGAGCCGGAGACGCCCTCGTCCTTGTACGTGCCGACGTGCCCCCAGCCCTTGTTCGCGATGTGGCGGCTGTTCTTGCGCGCCTGGCTGGCGATGCCGTAGCCGAGCTTCTGTTCCTCGGTGCTCACCCGGAGGTAGTCCACGGCCCGGAGGGCACGCGGCGTTGTGGCGCGGGCGACCGTAGCGGTCGCGGTGCGTAGGCGTGTGCTTGGATTCGTCACGTCGACTCCTGGACAGTCGGCCGGCCCCGGGACGGTTGCAGCCGTCGCCGGGGCGCTCAATGTGGGGCGAGGGTATGCGAATTACTCGCGGCTTGCTGCGGTTTCCGCGCGAGCGCGCGGACTTGCTGGGCGCGGACCGAACAGCAGGCGCAGGAGGCGGACGCGCTCGGCTGGTGTCAGATCGGCTCCCTGTGACCACGTCACGGAGATCGTGGGCTGCTGGCTGCCCGCAGGGCGATTGCCCACGCGCGGCCGGCCGATCGAGGGGGCGGCACTGGTGAGGCACTTCGGCTGAGAGAACTGGGCGTTGGTGATGGGACTCCTTGGGCAGCGGAAACAGTGGCGGGGGAGTGGATGGCCTCGCTGGGGTAATGGCGATGCGGCCTTGTCCAGGCAGATGGCAGGCCAGAGAAGCTGCGGCCGGTTCGGGGTAAGGCGGCATCCCGGGACGGCGGCAGATGGGGAAGACCGTTAGATCGATCTGGGAATTTCGGCAGTGAACGCCGACGCCGGAGGGGAGCGCCGGGGCAGGGCCGGCGCGATCACCGCGCAGTGTGAGGTGGTGTGGTGGTGGTGAGTGGTAGGCGGCACGCGGTTCCTTCCTCGGTGGCTGGCGGGCCGTAGCCCTGCACTGGGGTCGACGGTGGTGGGGATGGGTGTGGCAGCAGGGTGGCCGCGATGGTGGATGGTGGCTCGGCTTTCCGGTCGCGCCAAGCGGCGGTCACTGCCTGCGGTGCCAGCACGGTAGGCGGCGTTCGGCTCGGAACCCAGAACGATCTTGATCGAGCCCTGGGGCTGCTCGGGCTACTCCTGGGGCGTGGGATCCGACGGCTGCTCTGCCTGCTGGAAGGCCGGGTAGCGCAGGAAGACCATGGGGCTCTCGCGGACGGGGCCGCGGCGGCGGTTCTCCTCGGTGAGGGCGCGGGCAATGCGGTCGTTCAGCTCCTTCGCGTGCTGGGGGAACATCGCGTTGTACTGGTCGACGGCCTTGAATACCGAGCTGGTGCTCTGCATGAGGTCGAGCAGGAAGCGGTATCGGGCGACCACCTCGGTGGTGAGCTGGGCAATGTGCTTGTCGGAGGAGGCCTCGGGCGGGCCGAGGAACTCCTCCAGGGGCAGGCCGAAGACCTTGGCGAAGCCGATCGCCTCGTCGAGGTTGATCCGGCGGCGGGGCTCGCCGCTCTCGATCCGCCAGACGGAGGACTGGTTGATCGGGTAGCCGGCGGCGGTCATCCGCTTGGCGAGTTCGCCGGTGCTCCAGCCCAGGTACTCGCGCTCCAGCCGGACCCGCTCGGCGGCGTGCTCCTCGCTGAGCGCAGGAGTGGCCGGGGCGCCTTCCGGCTGGCCGGACTGGTCGGACATCCGATTCACCTCGCATCGGGTTGCAGTGGTTCTTGCATTGGGGTGGTGGGCATGCTACGTTAACCCACCTTGAATGGCAAGTCCATTCAAAACGCATCATCGCCCTATCTTGGGAGCCCACCACGACCACCGCCGCACCAGCACTCTCCGTCCACGCCGCGCCACAGGACCGTGCAACCCGTGTGACTGTCTGGGACCGCCTGGCCGTCGCCCTGATCGGCGCGGCCGGGTTCGCCCTGTCCTTCGACGCCCTGCAGCAGATGGCCGTTGCCATCCGCGTGCGCGGCCCGCTGACCTACGTCTTCCCCTTCACTCTCGACGGGTTCATTGCCTACGGTGTGCGCGCACTGCTCGTCCTGCGCGCCGCCCCGCTGGCGGCGCGCGCCTACGCCTGGTGCCTGTTTGCCGGCGCGACCGCTTCCAGCGTGTGGGCCAACGCCCTGCACGCCGTTCGCCTCAACCACCTGCTCGACCACAGCGGCGGGCTGAGCCTCGGCGACACCGTCGTCGGCGTGCTGTCCACCCTCTCGCCGCTCGCCCTCGGCGGCGCGGTCCACCTCTACATCCTCATCGCCCGCCACACCGCCACGCCCTCGTTCGGCGGTGCCTCTGCCGGTCATGCGGCATCCACTTCGGTCCAACCGGACGGCCCGAGCGGTCCGGACCAAACATCGGCGCTCCCTCACGCGGACCGAGGTTCGTCCGTCCGCAGCGCCAGCGGTCGGTCCGGCGGCCCTTCTACCGACCGCGGACGGTCCGCTCTCGTCGAGCTGGACGGTCCGGACGCCCCTGCCTTTGGCGCGGTGTCCATCGGCGTCGCCGAGCGCCGGTCCGGCGATACCGGTGCCGGTCCGAACCTGGACGGGTCGGCAGAACTCCCCGTCGCCGGGTCGCGGACCGACGACCGGCTTCCAGAGCTGGATGGGCTGGACCTTGCGGACGGCGATGGCCCGGCGCGGCGGACAGGGCGGCCTCCGGGCGCCTCGATGGACCGGCTGCTGGAGGTCAGCCGTCCGGTGGTCCGGGCTCACGGCCGCCCCAGCCGGTCGGTCGTCGAGCGCGCGGTCCGTGAGGCCGACCTGCCGCTCGGCAGTACCCGCTTCACGGTCCTGATGGACGAACTCCGCAAGGAGTTCCCGGACGATCAGGTCCGCCACCACCCGCCAGTCGACTGACCCGTCCCCGGTGACCGATCGGATCGGTCCGGTCGGTCACCCGGACTTCTGCCGATGGGCAGAAGTCTCACCGCCCAGGCACGACCACAGTGGTCCGGCACGGACGGGACCAGAATCCCGCAGGACACCCACCGGACCGTTTCCCGCCGGTCCGGTGAGATCGGACCAGTCCAAGAACCGCCCGAGCTGTGGATCGGACCAGCCTCCCTCTCCGAGCGCCCACCGGACCATCTCTGCCGGACCGGGAAACGCCCTTTCTACCCCCGAACTCCGGCATCGCCAATCCGGGCGCCGTCCGGACCCTGCACCCCTCGACCCCACCATCCCCGGAGCATCCCCTGACCGACACCCGACCCGCACCGCACGACCGCGCGACCAGCGCCGTAACGTCGCCGGCCCGCAACGGAGGCGACCACCCCCAGGCCAACAGCGGAGCAAGCAAGTGGCTGCGCCCGTCCTACGGA
>NZ_JBHVER010000334.1:0-5321 GCF_042802195.1 Kitasatospora sp. NPDC057500
ACGCCGTCGCGTCCGCGGCCGCCCCGGCCGTTCGCATCCCTGCACCGGGCCGTCACCGGCCCCGCCCGACTCAGACGTTGACGCCGAAGTCCTGGGCGATGCCGCGCAGACCGGAGGCGTAGCCCTGGCCGATCGCGCGGAACTTCCACTCGGCGCCGCTGCGGTACAGCTCGCCGAAGACCATCGCCGTCTCGGTGGAGGCGTCCTCGGAGAGGTCGTAGCGGGCCAGCTCCTTGTTGTCCGCCTGGTTCACCACGCGGATGAACGCGTTGCGGACCTGGCCGAAGTTCTGCGACCGGTTCTCGGCGTCGTAGATGGACACCGGGAAGACGATCTTCTGAACGTCGGCCGGCACGGTCGAGAGGTTGACCTTGATCTGCTCGTCGTCGCCCTCGCCCTCACCGGTGAGGTTGTCACCGGTGTGCTCGACCGAGCCCTCGGGGCTCTTGAGGTTGTTGAAGAAGACGAAGTTGCCGTCCGAGCCGACCTTGCCCTGGTCGTTGCAGAGCAGGGCGCTGGCGTCCAGGTCGAAATCCGTGCCCGTGGTGGTGCGGACGTCCCAGCCGAGACCGACCACCACTGCGGTCAGGCCCGGGGCCTCCTTGGTGAGCGAGACATTGCCGCCCTTGCTCAGGCTGACACCCACTTGTCCTCCAAGATTCGGGAGGCACTCCTCGGTGCCCCCGTGGTGCGGTCCGAGACTCCGACGGCGAACCGTCCGGGCCTCTGACCAGCCAACGAGCCGATCGTAGTGCGGGGTTCCCGTCCGCGCCGGGGAACCGGCCCAACGCGGGCGGGGCGAAGCCCGCGAGGAGCCGCGAACCGGCTCTAGAGGGCGCCGACGGCCGCCAGGTACTCCTGCTCGTCACGGGCGTCCGGCAGGCCGTTCACGACGCTCCAGCGGACCACGCCGGCCTTGTCGATCACGAAGGTGCCGCGGACGGCGCAGCCCTTCTCCTCGTCGAAGACGCCGTAGGCGCGGGAGACCTCGCCGTGCGGCCAGAAGTCGGAGAGCAGCGGGAACTCCAGGCCCTCCTGCTCGGCGAAGATCCGCTGGCTGAAGGGCGAGTCGTTGGACACGCCGAGGACCTGCACCTCGTCGTTCTGCAGCCGCGGCAGCTCCTTCTGGATCGCGCAGACCTCGCCGGTGCAGACACCGGTGAACGCGAACGGGTAGAAGACCACGACGACGTTCTTCCCGCCCCGGAAGTCGGAGAGCCTGACCGGCTCGCCGTGCTGGTTCCTGAGCTCGAAGTCCGGAGCCTCGGTGCCGATCTCGATGGCCATGCGGGGACCTCTCCCACTCGACGCGACTGGGCCGCGCGGGTGGCGCGACGAGCGCCATCCTCGCATTCGCCGGGAGCGGCTGGACCGGACGGGTGAGCGTCGCAGCGTCCGGGGCCACCGCTTTCGCCCTGGGCGAACAGTTCGGCCGTCCGGGGCCGCCGCCCCGCCTCCGCCGACCCCCGCCGGCCTCCCCCCGACCGGGAGCGGCCGGGAGCAACCGGGAGCGGCCGGGCCGGAGAACGACCGGGCCCCGCCGGAGGGGTGCTCCGGCGGGGCCCGGTGAGGCCTGTCAGGCGGCGCTCAGCGCTTGCCCGGCTTGGCGGTCGACTTGGTCGCCAGGCGGGTCGCGGCCCAGTCCTTGGCGATCGCGATCGAGCTGGTCTGGGAGAGGCCGGCGGTGCGGGACGCGTCGGCGATGTCCGAGGCCTCGATGTGGCCGTCCCGGCCGGTCTTGGGCGTCAGCAGCCAGATCAGGCCGCCCTCGGCCAGGTATTCCAGGGCGTCGACGAGGGCGTCGGTGAGGTCCCCGTCGTCGTCGCGGTGCCACAGCAGGACGGCGTCGGCGACGTCGTCGTAGTCCTCGTCGACGAGATCCGTCCCGGTGATCTCCTCGATGCCCTCGCGGAGGTCCTGGTCAGTGTCTTCGTCGAACCCCAGCTCCTGGATGATCTGGCCTTCTTCGAAGCCGAGACGAGCTGCCGGGTTGGACTTGTCCGCGGGGTCCGCGGTCGCGCTCACGGGAATAACCTCCAGTATTCGGCTCGGCGTCCATGCCGAGGCTGTGGCCGTAGTCCACACGGGCGCGGCGGTTCGCGCAAGTACCCGACCCCCGATCCCCTCCAAAGGTTGACGTGTCGCGCCGGGACACGCCGGGCGACGTGTCAGGAATCACACCGATTTGCCCTTCTCTGCATGGGACAAGGATGCTTCGGGTGGTCCTGGTCCACAGGCCGTACGCACGCCCGAGATGCGAACGGCATTCGGGTCCGCGCGTGCGCGGGCGTAGAGTCTCCTGATGGCCCTCACCCCACCCGTCCGCCATCGGACGGGCGGGAAACCAGGTCGGACCACCTCTGTTCGTAACACCCGGGGGTGCGCGGCCCGGACGATGCTGTCCGAACCGCACATCACCAGACCGCTCCTTCTGTCAGGGAGAGCGGTTACCGATCGGTAGAGATGACGGATCTCCGAGCGCGGTAGCACGATGGAGGCGGCGCGACACACCTCTAGTTTCGACCGACAGTGAAGGAACAGCGTGGCTTCCGGATCCGATCGCAACCCGATCATCATTGGCGGCCTTCCGAGTCAGGTCCCGGACTTCGATCCCGAGGAGACCGCGGAATGGCTGGAGTCGCTCGATGCGGCCATCGACGAGCGGGGGCGTGAGCGTGCCCGCTACCTGATGCTGCGGCTGATCGAGCGCGCCCGCGAGAAGCGTGTCGCCGTGCCCGAGATGCGCAGCACGGACTACGTCAACACCATCGCCACCAAGGACGAGCCGTTCTTCCCCGGCAACGAGGAGATCGAGCGCAAGATCCTGAACGCGACCCGCTGGAACGCCGCGGTGATGGTCTCCCGGGCGCAGCGCCCGGGCATCGGCGTGGGTGGCCACATCGCCACCTTCGCCTCCTCCGCGTCGCTCTACGACGTCGGCTTCAACTACTTCTTCCGCGGCAAGGACGCCGAGGGCGAGTCCGGCGACCAGATCTTCTTCCAGGGTCACGCCTCCCCCGGCATCTACGCCCGCGCCTTCCTGCTGGACCGGCTCAGCGAGCAGCAGCTCGACGCCTTCCGCCAGGAGAAGTCGAAGGCCCCGTACGGCCTCTCCAGCTACCCGCACCCGCGGCTCATGCCGGACTTCTGGGAGTTCCCGACCGTCTCGATGGGCCTCGGCCCGCTCGGCGCGATCTACCAGGCCCGGATGAACCGCTACCTGGAGCACCGCGGCATCAAGGACACCTCCGACTCGCACGTCTACGCCTTCCTCGGCGACGGCGAGATGGACGAGCCCGAGTCGCTCGGCCAGCTGTCCCTGGCCGCCCGCGAGGGCCTGGACAACCTGACCTTCGTGGTCAACTGCAACCTCCAGCGCCTCGACGGCCCGGTCCGCGGCAACGGCAAGATCATCCAGGAGCTGGAGTCGCAGTTCCGCGGCGCCGGCTGGAACGTCATCAAGCTGGTCTGGGACCGCAGCTGGGACCCGCTGCTCGCGCAGGACCGCGACGGCGTCCTGGTGAACAAGCTGAACACCACGGTGGACGGCCAGTTCCAGACCTACGCCACCGAGTCCGGCGCGTACATCCGCGACAGCTTCTTCGGCGGCGACCTGCGGCTGCGCAAGATGGTCGAGTCGATGACCGACCAGCAGATCCAGCACCTGGGCCGCGGCGGCCACGACCACCGCAAGATCTACGCGGCGTTCAAGGCGGCCCGCGAGCACAAGGGCCAGCCGACCGTCATCCTGGCGCAGACGGTCAAGGGCTGGACGCTGGGCCCCAACTTCGAGGGCCGCAACGCCACCCACCAGATGAAGAAGCTGACGGTCGAGGACCTGAAGCGCTTCCGCGACCGGCTGCACCTGCCGATCACCGACAAGCAGCTGGAGGAGGGCTACCCGCCCTACTACCACCCGGGTCGTGACTCGGAGGAGATCCAGTACATGCACGACCGCCGCCAGGAGCTGGGCGGCTACGTGCCGACCCGCAAGGTGCGGCCGCGCAAGCTGGAGCTGCCGGGCGACGACGCGTACAAGGCGGTCAAGAAGGGTTCCGGCAACCAGACCATCGCCACCACCATGGCGTTCGTCCGGCTGCTCAAGGACCTCATGCGGGACAAGGGCATCGGCAACCGCTTCGTGCCGATCGCGCCCGACGAGTACCGCACCTTCGGCATGGACTCGCTGTTCCCGTCGGCGAAGATCTACAACCCGCTGGGCCAGACCTACGAGTCGGTCGACCGCGAGCTGCTGCTGGCGTACAAGGAGTCGCCCACCGGTCAGATGCTGCACGACGGCATCTCCGAGGCCGGCTGCACCGCCTCGCTGATCGCCGCCGGCTCGGCCTACGCCACCCACGGCGAGCCGCTGATCCCGGTGTACGTCTTCTACTCGATGTTCGGGTTCCAGCGCACCGGCGACCAGTTCTGGCAGATGGCCGACCAGCTGGCCCGCGGCTTCGTGCTCGGCGCCACCGCCGGGCGCACCACGCTGACCGGCGAGGGCCTCCAGCACGCCGACGGCCACTCGCACCTGCTGGCCTCGACCAACCCGGGCGTCGTCGCGTACGACCCCGCGTACGGCTTCGAGATCGCGCACATCGTCCAGGACGGTCTGCGCCGGATGTACGGCTCCAGCGAGGAGCACCCGACGGGCGAGGACGTGTTCTACTACCTCACCGTCTACAACGAGCCGATCAAGATGCCGGCCGAGCCCGAGAACGTGGACGTCGACGGCATCCTCAAGGGCCTGTACAAGTACGCGGGCGGCACCGCCGGCCAGATCCCGGCGCAGATCCTCGCCTCCGGCGTGGCCGTGCCGTGGGCCCTGGAGGCCCAGCGGATCCTGGCCGAGGAGTGGAACGTCAAGGCCGACGTCTGGTCCGCGACCTCCTGGAACGAGCTGCGCCGCGACGCGGTGGAGGCCGAGGAGTTCAACCTGCTGCACCCCGAGGAGCAGCAGCGCGTCCCGTACGTGACCGCCAAGCTCCAGGGCGCCGAGGGTCCGTTCGTCGCGGTGTCCGACTGGATGCGCGCGGTGCCGGACCAGATCGCCCGCTGGGTGCCGGGCCAGTGGCAGTCGCTGGGCGCCGACGGCTTCGGCTTCGCCGACACCCGTGGTGCGGCCCGCCGCTTCTTCCACATCGACGCGCAGTCCGTCGTGCTGGCCGTGCTCACCGAGCTGGCCAAGCAGGGCAAGATCGACCGCAGCGCGCTGAAGGACGCGATCGACCGCTACCAGCTGCTCGACGTGGCGGCGGCCGACCCGGGCGCCGCGGGCGGCGACGCCTGAGCCGGTAACCGGTAGCCGTTTCCCGAGG
>NZ_JBHVER010000335.1:0-5298 GCF_042802195.1 Kitasatospora sp. NPDC057500
CAGGCGCGGGTGGTTTGCCGGCCCCGGGTTTGCCGGCCCCTGGTGGGCCCTCCCACCGATTGCGCTCACGAGCGGGCAGAATGCGTCCGGACCTGTCAGGCGGTGACGGGCCGGTGAGGGAAGGTGTTGGGGAATGGCGGAGGCCAGCAGCTCCGTGGCGGCCGGGCCGGGCGCCACCGGGTCCGGGGCGGTCGGCGACGGCTCGGGCGGACCGGCCCGGGGCACCCCGGACGGCGCGGGCCGGGCCGGGCGGATCGCCGCGTGGAAGGCGGCCGGGTCGCGGTCGGCGCTGCTGCCGCTGCGGCTCTTCCTCGGCGTCACCTTCGTCTTCGCGGCGCTCGACAAGCTCTCCGACGGCCACTACCTGGCCGGCGCCGGCGACCCGGCCTCGTTCGTCTCGCAGACCCGGGCCGTCGAGGGCGCCAGCCCGGTCGGCTTCCTGCTCGGCCCGGCCCTGGACCACCCCACCCCGTTCGCCCTGCTGGTCGCCTTCGGCGAGCTCGCGGTGGGCCTGGGCACCCTGCTCGGCCTCTGGGGCCGGCTCGCCGCCGCCGGCGGGGCCCTGATCAGCCTCACCCTCTGGCTCACCGTCAGCTGGAACGTCTCGCCGTACTACCTCGGCAGCGACCTCGCCTACCTGATGGCCTGGACGCCGCTGCTGCTGGCCGGCACCCCGTCCCTCTCGGTGGACGGCTACCTCGCCCGGCGCTCCGCCAGGGACCGCCGGCGCGGCCTGAGCGAGGACCACGTCCGGCGCCGGGCCCTGATGGACGGCGGCATCGCGGCCGTCGCGCTGGGCGGGGCCGGCCTGCTCACCGGCTCGCTGACCGCGAGTTTCGGGCGGGACAGGCCCACTGCGAAGGCCAGGCAGTCCGCCGCCCCGGCGCCGGCCGGCACGCCGGTCACGGTGGCCGCCGCGAGCGTCCCGGTCGGCGGCTCGGCCCAGGTCAAGGACCCGGCCAGCGGCGACGCGGTCTACGTGGTGCAGCCCAAGGCGGGCCAGTACTGCGCGTTCTCCTCGGTCTGCACCCACTCCGGCTGCGCGGTCGACGCGCCCAAGGACGGTCAGCTGTACTGCCCCTGCCACGGCTCCCGGTTCGACGCCGCCACCGGCGCGGTGCTGAACGGCCCGGCCACCGAGCCGCTGCCGAAGTACCGGGTCACCAAGGAGGGCGACAGCCTCCACCTGGGACCGCTGGAGGGCTAACCCTCCCGGTCCTCCGGCCGGGAGCGGCGGACCGCCGCCGCCACCGCCCCGGCCAGGCCGCCCACGCCCAGGACGATGAAGGTCACCGGGATGACGATCCGGCCGTTCACCGAGACGTCGTTCACCGCAGCCACCAGGTAGAGCACCGCGATCGCGGTGAACAGCCCCCCGGCGATCAGCGAGAACAGGTCGAGCGGGTGCTTCCTCACTGCTGGACCACCTTGATGTTGCCGAGCCCGACCTTCAGCGTGAGGTCGAGCGTCCCCTTGGATGTCTGTCCGTTCGTCGGGAGCAGCTGGTAGGTGCGGTCTCCCGGGCCCTCGTTGGAGGCCTCGCGGTCGGCGAGGCGGACCTCGACCAGGCCGGTCTCGCTGCGCACGTTGACCGTGATGCCCGACGGCACCGTCACGGTCAGGTCGCCGACGCCCATCTCGACCGCGGTGGCCAGGGCCGCGCCGGCCGGGTCGAGCGCGCGGAGGTCCAGGTGCGCCGAGCCGACCCCCAGCGTGTACCTCGGCTGCAGTTCGGCGGCCGTGGCGACGGTCCAGGTACGGTCGCCGGCGATGTTCCGCGTCGAGACCGAGGACCCGCCGACCGCGGTCAGCGCGATGGTGAGCAGCAGGCCCGGGACCACCAGCCGGCGGGCCCGGCCGAACTTCGCGCCGAGCAGCAGGGTCAGCCCGATCACCAGCAGCGCGGCCGCGAGCACGCTGCCGGCCCGCACCGTAGCCCCGCCGCCGGTCGAGGCCGACCAGACGGCGCTGGCGGCGCCCACCGCCAGCAGCAGGCCGATCAGGCCGAGCGGCGAGCGCTCGCGCCGGTGCACCACCACGGGCGGGTGCGGCGCGGCGGGCGGGACGGGCCCGGCCTCCTTGCGCAGCGGGTCGCCCTGCGGCAGGTCGGTCCGCTGCCACCACGGGCGGGCCGGGGCACCGGGCGGCGGGGTCGGCGTGCTGCCGCCGTACGGGTTGCGCTCGGGGTGGCGCGGGTCCCACAGGTAGCCGGACGGGCCGGCGTGCGGGGTGTCGGCGGGGACGGTGCCGGCCTCGCGTGCGGCGGCGTGCCGGGCGCGGGCCTCGGCGTCCGCGGCCGGCTCCTCGGGCGGCCAGCGGTAGTCGCTTGCGGCGGCTGCGCCGGTGCCGCCGGCGGCGGGGTCGGCGTCCGGGAAGTACCGGTCGTACGGGCCGCCCGGTCGTTCGCCGTCCCCGTGGCCGTAGGGGTGGCCGGGTTCGTGGTGGTGCCGGTGCCGGTGCCGGTGGCGACGGCCGCGGACCCGGCCGCCGCGGCGCTCGGGGTCGTAGCGGACGGCGAGGAAGACCAGCCCGGCGAGCAGCAGCAGCGGGAACAGCTGGTCGCCGTCGCCCATCGAGGAGAAGAAGACGCCGGTGCCGATCACGGTCAGCAGCACCGCGCCGATCGACTGGCCGTCCACCCGGCCGGTGAGCACCCGCTGCAGCTCGGTGCGCCCGGTGCGCCCGGTGCCCTTGCCGTCCGCGCCCTGCTCGGTCGGCACGATCAGCCAGGCCAGGCCGTAGAGGAAGAGGCCGAGGCCGCCGGAGAGGCAGAGCACGACCGTCACGACGCGGAACACCACCGGGTCGATGTCCAGGTGTCGGCCGAGGCCGCCGCAGACGCCGGCCACCACGCGGTGGTGCTCGGCCCGGGTCAGCGGGGGCCGCTCCGGTGAGGGCGGGGCGGTCGTCCCGGGCTCGTGGAGCTCCTCTGCGCGGTGGTGTTCGGTCATGCCACCATCCTGGTGGGTGCCGCACCCCCCGCCCAACCGGTCCCGCCCCTGCTCGGACCCTGACTTGTCCCTGATAAGGGTCAGGGCCGCACCCTGATGCGTCCGGGTCCGCCCGCGTGGAACGATCGGTGCCGTGGCAGCACCCGGTTCCGACTCCCGCCCCCTCGCCCCCGAGCCCGCGCCGCCCGGGGGCGGCGACCCGTCCGCGGCCGACGACGGCCGGCCGCCGTACCGCCGGCTGTACCGCAGCCCGCAGGGGCGGATGCTCGGCGGTGTCGCGCACGGGCTCGCCGTGCACCTCGGGCTGTCCGTCAGCTGGGTGCGGATCGCCTTCGTGGTGCTGTTCTTCGCCCAGGGCCTCGGCGGGCTGCTGTACGCGGCGTTCTGGTTCGTGGTGCCGATCGGCATCGGCGAGCCCGCGCGGCGGCCCGGCGCGCACTGGGTGTACGTGAACGGCGCCTTCGTCCCGGTCGGCTCCTGGCAGCCGGGCGGCGGCGGGGAGCTGAGCAAGGACGGCGGCGGGCGCGGCGGGTGGATCGGCCGGCTGCGCGAGGTGCTCCAGCACGCCCTGCGGGGCGAGCCGGCCGAGGCGGGCGAGGGTGCCGGCGCGGCCGGCCCCGCGGCCGCCGGCCAGCGGCAGGGCGGGCTGGGCCAGCTGGCCGCGCTGGTGATGCTGGTGATCGGCGTGATCGCCCTGCTCAACGCGCTCAACGTGCAGACCGCCAAGCCGTACACCTGGCCGCTGCTGGCGATCGGTGTCGGTGTGGCGCTGGTCTGGCGGCAGGCCGACGACTCGCGCTGGCAGCGCTGGTTCGGTCTGGAGGAGGGCGAGAAGCGGCGCGGCGCCTACACCCGGGTCGGCGCGGGCGTGCTGCTGGTGGTGGCGGGCATCGTCGCCTTCCTCGCCACCCAGGGCAGTGCCTCGCCCGTCGGCTGGATGATCGAGTCCGCGCTCGCGGTGCTGGCCGGTGTGCTCGTGCTGCTGGGCCCGTACGCGCTGCGGATGTGGCAGGACCTCGGCGCCGAGCGCACCGCCCGCATCCGCGCCCAGGAGCGCGCCGAGATCGCCGCACACGTCCACGACTCGGTGCTGCACACGCTGACCCTGATCCAGCGCCGGGCCGAGGACCCCAAGGAGGTGCTGCGGCTCGCCCGCGCCCAGGAGCGCGAGCTGCGGCTGTGGCTCTACCGGCCGGAGGCGGTGGCCGAGCAGGCGCCGGACACCATGGCGGAGAGCCTGCGCGCGGTGGTCGCCGAGGTCGAGGACCGGCACGGCGTCCCGGTCGAGGTGGTGATCGTCGGCGACTGCCCGATGGACGAGCGGATCGCGGCGCAGATGCAGGCCGCGAGGGAGGCGACCGTCAACGCGGCCAAGTACGGTGGCGGGGGACCGGTCCAGGTCTACGCCGAGGTCGAGGGGAGGACCGTGATGGTGTTCGTCCGCGACCACGGCCCCGGCTTCGACCCGGACACGGTGCCCGAGGACCGGATGGGCGTACGCGAGTCGATCCTCGGCCGCATGAAGCGCAACGGCGGCACCGCACGGGTGCGGCCCGCGCCGGACGGCGGGACCGAGGTCGAGCTGGAGATGGAGAGAGCGAATGACTGAGGCAGCGCCGGAGCGTCGCGCGCGGGTCGTGCTGGTCGACGATCACCGGATGTTCCGGACGGGGGTGCGGGCGGAGATCGGGCGCACCGAGGTGACCGGCATCGACGTGGTCGGCGAGGCCGACGACGTGGAGTCCGCGGTCCGGGTGGTGGCCGAGACGCGGCCCGACGTGGTGCTGCTGGACGTCCACCTGCCCGGGGGCGGCGGCGTCGAGGTGCTGCGCCGCTCGGCCGGGCTGATGGGGGAGCAGGGGGGAGTGAAGTTCCTGGCGCTGTCGGTGTCGGACGCGGCGGAGGACGTGATCGGCGTGATCCGCGGCGGCGCCCGCGGCTACGTCACCAAGACGATCACCGGGGCCGACCTGGTCGACGCGATCTTCCGGATCGGCGACGGGGACGCCGTCTTCTCGCCCCGGCTGGCCGGCTTCGTGCTGGACGCCTTCGCCGCCACCGACACCCCGCCGGTGGACGAGGACCTGGACCGGCTGACCCAGCGCGAGCGCGAGGTGCTGCGGCTGATCGCCCGCGGCTACGCGTACAAGGAGATCGCCAAGCAGCTGTTCATCTCGGTAAAGACCGTGGAAAGCCACGTTTCGGCGGTGCTGCGCAAGCTCCAGCTGTCCAACCGGCACGAGCTGACCACCGAGCTGCAGCACGAACTCGACACCCGCTGCAGCCCGGTGGCAGCCGTGGCGTGACCAACATCCGCACCGGCAATCCGGACCTGAAGGCCGAACGC
>NZ_JBHVER010000336.1:0-5263 GCF_042802195.1 Kitasatospora sp. NPDC057500
TCCCCGGGGGCCGCGGCATGCCCGAATCGCGTCAGGACGCTCCCGACACCGCGCCGCGGCGTTGCCCGGACGACGGGCGGCCATGGTCAAACCGGGGCCGCAGCGGGCATGCTGCTGCCCTGCACCCGAGGAGGAGTTCACCATGGCCCAGGTCACCGTCTCGCTCGACGCCAACCTCGCGATCGACGCGATGATGCTGTCCGGCACCAAGAGCCCGCAGGACGCCGTCGAACTGATCCTCCGGGACTTCCTGGAGCGCGGCCGGCGCACCGAGACCCGCACCGGTGACGCCGCGGACGGCCACCGGGTCACCCAGGACCGTCCGATCGTCCAGGAGGGCTGAGCGGGAACGCCGAAGGGGCCCGGGAGCACACCGCTCCCGGGCCCCGCCCCGTTCTCCCTCAGCGCGCGCGGGCCCCGGTCGAGCCGCGCATCACCAGCTCCGGCTGGAACATGAACTCCCCGCGCTGGGCGGCGTTCCCGCCGACCTCCTCCAGCAGCGCGTCCACCGCCGCGGTGGCCATCGCCTCCACCGGCTGGCGCACGGTGGTCAGCGGCGGCTCGGTGAAGGCGATCAGCGGCGAGTCGTCGAAGCCGACCACCGAGACGTCCTGCGGCACCGCCAGGCCGCGCTGCCGGACGGCCCGGATCGCGCCGAGCGCCATCAGGTCGCTGCCGCAGACGATCGCGGTGCAGCCCTTGTCGAGCAGCGCCCCGGCCGCCGCGTGCCCGCCCTCCACGCTGAACAGCGTGTGGTGGACCAGCCCCTCGGCCTCCTCGGCGGCGAGCCCCAGCACCTCGCGCATGGCCGCGGTGAAGCCCTCGATCTTGCGCAGCACCGGCACGTACCGGCGCTGGCCGACGGCCAGGCCGATCCGCTCGTGGCCGAGTTCGGCCAGGTGCTGGACGGCCATCCACATCGCGGCCCGGTCGTCCGGCGAGATGAACGGCGCGTCGATCCGCTCGCTGTAGCCGTTGATCAGCACGAACGGCACCCCGCGCCCGGCCAGCCGGGCGTACCGGTCGTGGTCGGCGGTGGAGTCGGCGTGCAGGCCGGAGACGAAGACGATGCCCGCCACGCCCCGGTCGACCAGCATCTCCACCAGTTCGTCCTCGGTGGAGCCGCCGGGCGTCTGGGTGCAGAGCACCGGCGTGTAGCCGTGCCGGCTCAGCACCTGCTCGATCACCTGGGCCAGCGCCGGGAAGATCGGATTGCTCAACTCCGGGGTGATCAGCCCGATCAGCCCGGCGCTGCGCCGGCGCAGCCGGGTCGGCCGCTCGTAGCCGAGCACGTCCAGGGCCGCCAGCACGGTCTGCCGGGTGGCGGCCGAGACGTTGGCCTTGCCGTTGAGCACGCGGGAGACGGTGGCTTCGCTGACCCCCGCCTGCGCCGCGATGTCTGATAGTCGCGCCGTAGTCACGGTCCCAGAGCCTATTGCAACCACGTCAGACCGCCCACCAGTCGGTGCTGTCCGCGGCGAGCACCGCCTCGCCGTCCGCCACCACCGGGTCGGCGCCCGCGGAGCTGAGCAGCAGCCGGCCGGGGGCCGGTATCCGCACCGGGGCGCCGGTGGTGTTGGCGGTGCAGACGAAGGAGCCGCGGCGGAACGCCAGGGTGCCCTCGGGGCTGTCCAGCCACTCGACGTCGGTGCCGGCGCCGAGGTCGGGGCGCGCCTTGCGGACGGCCAGCGCCGAGCGGTAGAGCTCCAGGGTGGAGGTCGGGTCGCCGGTCTGCGCCTCGACGCTGAGGGCGGCCCACTCGGCGGGCTGCGGCAGCCAGGACGGTCCGCCGGCGGTGGGGCCGAAGCCGTAGGGGGCCTCGGTGCCGGACCACGGGATCGGGACGCGGCAGCCGTCGCGGTAGCCGTCCTGGCCGGCCTGGCGGAAGAACGACGGGTCCTGGCGGACCTCGTCGGGCAGGTCGGTGACGTCCGGCAGGCCGAGCTCCTCGCCCTGGTAGACGTAGGCGGAGCCGGGCAGGGCGAGCATCAGCAGGGTGGCGGCGCGGGCGCGGCGCAGGCCGAGGGCGCGGTCGCCGGGGGTGCGGATCTGGGTGCCGAGGCCGGGCGGGTTGGCGAACCGGGTGGCGTGCCGGGTGACGTCGTGGTTGGAGAGCACCCAGGTGGTGGGGGCGTCGACCGGGCGCATCGAGTCGAGCGAGAGGTCGATCACGGCGCGCAGGTCGGCGGCGTCCCAGGAGGTGCCGAGGTACTGGAAGTTGAAGGCCTGGTGCAGTTCGTCGGGGCGCACGTAGTTGGCGGTGCGCTGGACGGTCGGGGTCCAGGCCTCGGCGACGCCGATCCGCTCGCCCGGGTACTCGTCGAGGATGGTGCGCCAGGTGCGGTAGATCTCGTGCACGCCGTCCTGGTCGAAGAAGGGCATGACGTCGTTGCCGAGCAGCTTGAGCTGGTCGGCGCCGCCGAGGTCGGGCAGGCCGGGGGCCTTGACCAGGCCGTGGGCGACGTCGATGCGGAAGCCGTCGACGCCCATGTCCAGCCAGAAGCGCAGGATGGAGCGGAACTCGTCGGCGACGGCCGGGTTGTCCCAGTTGAAGTCGGGCTGCTCGGGGGCGAACAGGTGCAGGTACCAGTCGCCCGGGGTGCCGTCCGGGTTCTCGGTGCGGGTCCAGGCGGGGCCGCCGAAGATGGACTCCCAGTCGTTGGGCGGCAGTTCGCCGCCGGGACCCTTGCCGGGGCGGAAGTGGTAGCGCTCGCGCAGCGGGGAGCCGGGGCCCTCGCGCAGGGCGCGCTTGAACCACTCGTGCTGGTCGGAGGAGTGGTTGGGGACGAGGTCCACGATGATCCGCAGGCCCAGCCGGTGGGCGTCGCGGATCAGCGCGTCGGCGTCCAGCAGGGTGCCGAACACCGGGTCGACGGCGCGGTAGTCGGCGACGTCGTAGCCGGCGTCGGCCTGCGGGGAGGCGTAGAACGGCGAGAGCCAGACGGCGTCGACGCCGAGGTCGCGCAGGTAGGGCAGGCGGCTGCGGATGCCGGGCAGGTCGCCCATGCCGTCGCCGTTGGAGTCGGCGAAGCTGCGCGGGTACACCTGGTAGATGACCGCGTCCCGCCACCAGCCTCTGTCCGCGGCGGCACCGGCCTCGTCGGCGGTGGCGTCGGCGGCGGGCCGGGAGGTGTCGGCCAGGTTCTGGGTCATGGACGGTATCCCTTGCGGAGTGTGGCGGGCGGAGCGGTCGGGGCGTCGGCGGCGACGTCGGTCAGGACTTGGAGGCGCCGGCGGTCAGGCCGGTCACCAGGTGGCGCTGCACCAGGTAGAAGAGGACCGAGGAGGGGACGGCGATCAGCACGGCGGTCGCGGCCATCAGGTTCCACTGGGCGTCGTGCTCGCTGACGAAGGTCTGGAGTCCGACGGCCAGGGTGTACTTGTCGGAGCTGAGCATGAAGGTGGAGGCGAAGGCGACCTCGGCCCAGGCGGTGAGGAAGGAGTAGAACGCGGCGACCGCCAGGCCCGGGCGGGCGAGCGGCAGCACCAGCCGCCAGAAGGTGCCGAACGGGGTGAGGCCGTCGACCCGGCCGGCCTCGTCGATCTCCACCGGGATGGTGTCGAAGTAGCCCTTCATCAGCCAGGCGCAGTACGGCACGGTGGTGGTCGAGTAGACCAGGATCAGGCCGAGGTAGCTGTCCAGCAGGTCGAGCTCGGACAGGATCGTGTACATCGGCACGATCAGTACGGCGATCGGGAACATCTGGGTGACCAGCAGCGACCACATGAGCGGCTTGTGGCCGGGGAAGCGCATCCGGGAGACGGCGTAGCCGGTGGAGGCGGCGATCAGCACGCCGAAGACGGTGGTGACGCCGGAGACCAGGAAGGCGTTGCCGAACCACTTGAAGAAGTCGGTGTCGAACAGCACCGTCCCGTAGTTGGCGAGGGTCAGCTTGCCGAGGATCTCGCCGGGGTGCAGGTAGTCGGTCTTGTCCGGGCCGAACGAGACGTAGAGGATCCACGCCACGGGGAACAGCGCGATCAGGCTGGCCAGGGTCAGCGCGCCGTGCATCAGGGCCCTGGCGAGCGGGCCGCTCTCGCCGCGGGGGCGGACCCCGGCCGGGCGGGCGGCGGGGGGCGCGGGCCGGACGGCGGGGGTGGTGGGTCGGTCGGTGGTGGTGCTCATCGGAGTGTCTCCTTCGTGGTCGCCGTGGTCGCCGGGGTCAGCCGTTCGCGCGCTCGTTGCGGGCGAGCCAGCGGCGGTAGAAGGCGGTGAAGACGACCAGGATGGAGAGCAGGATGACGCCGTAGGCGGCGGACTGCGCGTAGTCCCGGGGCTGCTGGCCGAAGCCGAGCCGGTAGGCCCAGGTGACCAGCAGCTGGGCGTCGGGGGCGCCGTTGCCGAACAGCAGGAAGATGACGGCGAACTGGTTGAACGTCCAGATGACGCCGAGCAGGACGACGGTCGAGGAGACGGTGCGAAGGCCCGGCAGGGTGACGTGGCGGAACCGCTGCCAGGCGGTGGCGCCGTCCATCTCGGCGGCCTCGTACAGCTCGGCGGGGATCGACTGGAGGCCGCCGAGCAGCGAGATCATCATGAACGGCACGCCGACCCAGGTGTTGACCAGGACGGCGGCGGCCTTCTGCGCGGTCGGGTCGTCCAGCCAGCCGGGCTCGGGCAGGTGGAGTGCGGCGAGCAGGCCGTTGACGGCGCCGCCGTCGGCGAGCATCAGCCGCCAGGAGAAGACGGTGACGAAGGTCGGCACGGCCCAGGGCAGGATGAGCAGCATCCGGTAGACGGCGCGTCCGCGCAGCTTCTGGTTGAGCAGCAGGGCCAGGCCCAGGCCGATGGTGTAGTGCAGGCCGACGCAGAGGGCGGTCCAGGCGATGGTCCAGACGAAGTGCGACCAGAAGCGGTCGTAGGAGCCGGGGCCCCACAGGATGTCGGCGTAGTTGTCGAAGCCGACGAAGGTGTAGCTCGCCGGGATCTCGTTCTCGCCGATCCTGCGGGCGACGTTGAGGCTGTTGGCATCGGTGAGGGTGAGCCAGAGGCCCTCGGCGAGCGGGTAGAGCACCAGGACGCCGAGGACCAGCACGACCGGTGCGATCATCGCGTAGGCGTACCAGTGCTTGGCGTACGAGCGCTTGAGGCGCTCCATCAGGCCCGGACGCGGATCGCGCTGCCGGCTGCCCTGGCCGGTGGCGCCCTGCACGGCGACTGACATTGTTCGACACCTTCTCGGGGGAGGTCCGCCGCCTCGCTTCGGCGACTGCTGCTACGGGTCCGGCCGGGCGGGGCCCCCGGGGGGCCGCGGGGGGGGGC
>NZ_JBHVER010000337.1:0-5216 GCF_042802195.1 Kitasatospora sp. NPDC057500
CTCCGGTTCCCGGGGCGGCGCCGGTTTATCGCTGTTGCGGGTCCGTGGCCGTGGGCGCTGGGTCATGATGGGAAGGCCCGCCGACCGCACGGAGGTTCCATGGAGCACCGTCCCCACCGCGCCCTCGACCGCAACCTCGCCACGTCCGCGGACCGGGCGGACTACCTGGTCGAGCTCTCCAACGTCGTCCGGCGGACGGACTTCGGCGGCTCCGCGCCGCGTTCGCTGCACCGGCTGGCGCTGGTGGTGGACGCGCTGGTGCGGCTGACCGGTGACCGGGACGTGGCGGTGTACTGCGTGGCCGACCGCAGCCTGCTGGGCGGGCGGCGGGAGTTCGAGGACGCGGCGGACGCCCGGACGCTGGCGCGGTGGGTGGCCGAGGGGTTGGTGGAGGAGGTGCCGGACGCCGACGAGCGGGTGCTGGAGATCGCCGGCATGACCGGGATCCAGGTGGTCACCGCCGACCACTACGACGACCACCGGATCGAGCACCCGTGGATCCAGGGCAACACCTGGCAGTTCCTGCGGCCGGAGGCGGCCGGGCGGGGTGCGGTGCGGCTGGTGCCGCTGGACATGGGGTACCGGACCGGCGCGGAGATCTCCAAGAAGATGGAACTGTCGGCGCTCAAGAAGCAGGGGCTGCTGACGGCGGGCCGCCAGCCGCTGGTCGAGGTGGTCGGGCGGGCCTGGCGCTGCCCGGACACCCGGTGCGGCCTGTACAGCGCGCGCCGCGGCGGCCGGGTGATGCTGCCCCGGATGCGCCGGGGCGTGCCGACCTGCGAACTGCACGGAACGCCGCTGCTCGACGACGGCGCCCGGCCCGGGGCCGCCCAGGTCAAGGTGGTGCTGGACGGGGCGTGCGTGGCCCGCTTCACGCTGGACGAGGGGACGCGGACGGCCGTCGGCCGGGCGCCCGGGGCGGCGGAGGACGGCATCGCGCTGCTCGGCCTGCTGCCCGCCGAGCGGGCCGCGCTGGTGAGCCGCCGGCACCTGACGGTGTCGGTGCGCGGCGGCGCGGTGACGGTGCGGGACACCAGTACCTACGGCAGCCGGATGCGTGCGGCCGGGCGGCGCGGACACCTGGGTCCGTGGGAGCGGCTCCCGCCGGGCGCCGACCGGCCCTTCCGCCCGGGCGACGAGGTCGAGTTGACGCCCGGGCTGGTGCTGACCCGCAGCGGCCGCCGCTTCCCGGCGGAGCTGGCCGGCGCCTGGCAGTCGGAGGCGGCCCGCACCCCGCTGCCGCCGGGGGCCGCCGAGCCGACGCGCTACTTCTGACGCTTCGGCTCTCCGGTGTTCACACGCTGCGGTCCGCCAGGATCTCCCGGACGACGTGCCGGGCGTTGGCGGCCAGCGGCGGGTTGGTGGTGCGGTAGTAGGGCAGTTGGACCAGGGCGATGGACAGCGCCCAGGCGCGGCCGCGTTCCCAGGTGGCGTCGTCGACGGCCAGGGAGGCGCGGAAGGCCGGGCGGGCGCTCGGCGGGAGCAGGCTCCAGGCGGGCAGCAGGTCGACGGTCGGGTCGCCGACGCCCAGCAGGCCGAAGTCCAGCACGGCGCCCAGGCGCTGGCCGGTGACCAGGAGGTTGCCGGGGGTGAGGTCGCCGTGCACCCAGACCGGGGGCCCGGCGGGCTCGGGCAGCCGCAGGGCCTTGTCCCACAGCGCGGTCGCCGTCTCGGTGTCGATCACCCCGCGCAGCCGTCCGACGGCGGCCCGGGTGGCGGCGTCCCGGGCGGCCAGCGGGCCCGCGCGGAGCGCCTCCGGGGCGTCCGGGGCGGGCTGGACGGAGCGCAGTGCGGTGATGAAGTCGGCGAGGTCGTAGGCGAGTTGGATGGGATTGGGGATCGATCCGGGGACCGGGTTGGCGCCGTCCAGCCAGCGCAGCACCGACCAGCTCCAGGGGTAGCCGACGGAGGGCCGGCCCTGGCCGACCGGCACCGGGACGGGCACCGGCAGGTGCCGGGCGAGGCGGGGGAGCCAGCGCTGCTCGCGCCCGAGGTTCCCGGCGGCCCAGACGGCCCGGGGGAGGCGGACGGCGAGTTCGGGACCGAGCCGGAACATCGCGTTGTCCGTGGTGGTGAGCCCGGCGGGCGCGAGCGGAAGGCCCTTCCACTGCGGGAACTGGGCGGCGATCAGCCGCCGTACCAGGCCGGTGTCGATGGCGGGTTCGTCGTCGTGCAGGCGATCGTGCAGACGGTCGTGAGGGTGGTCGTACGGATGGGCGTCGTCGTGCATGTGGTCGGGCGTCCGAGCGGCTGCGCACATGCCCGGCACTGTACGCCGCGAGGGGCCCCGCGATCAGGCGGATTTCGAACACCAGGGTGAGAACATGAGTATTCGGGGGAGGCGTTGGGTTTCCTGGGGGGCGCTCGGGATTGCGGTCGCGCTGGTGGGCGCCGCCCTCCTCCGGTTGTTCTCCGGCCCGCTGCTGACCGGCGGCGAGCGGACGATCCGCTCCGAGGCCGCGCCGGAGCGGACGGACCGCCGCCCGGTGGTCGAGGAGGGGTGCGCGATGATCGACCCGTACTGGATCGCAGACCGTGCTGATCGGGCTCGGCCCGGACGGCGTTCCGGAGCGCACCGTCGACGACGCGTCCTGGGCGCGGACGGGAACCGCCGCGCGCCACGCCCGGGGTGGTGGGGGCGGGGCCGGGTGTCGGGGGTTGCTGCGAGAATGCGGGGGTACGGACAGCAACTCTGAAGAAGGTGACCGGCTTCGTGACCACGCCAGTCGAACAGGCGGCCCAGCAGGCCCAGCAGGCGATCGAGCGGAAGATCGCCGAGGAACTGGGCGTCCGCGAGGGGCAGGTGAAGTCGGCGGTCGAGCTGCTGGACGGCGGCGCGACGGTGCCGTTCGTGGCCCGCTACCGCAAGGAGGTCACCGGCTCGCTGGACGACGCGCAGCTGCGCACCCTGGAGGAGCGGCTGCGCTACCTGCGGGAGCTGGAGGAGCGGCGCACCGCCGTCCTGGAGTCGATCGAGGCGCAGGGCAAGCTCGACGACGCGCTGCGCGCGCAGGTCCTGGCCGCCGACTCCAAGGCGCGGCTGGAGGACATCTACCTGCCGTTCAAGCCGAAGCGGCGCACCAAGGCGCAGATCGCCCGCGAGGCCGGTCTGGAGCCGCTGGCGGACACCCTGCTCGCCGACCCGGCGCAGGACCCGGCCGCGCTGGCGGCGGGCTACCTGAACGAGTCGGTGGCCGACGCGCCGGCCGCGCTGGAGGGCGCCCGGGCGATCCTGGTCGAGCGCTTCGGCGAGGACGCCGACCTGGTCGGTTCGCTGCGCGAGCGGATGTGGACGCGCGGCCGGATGGTCGCCACCGTCCGCGAGGGCAAGGAGCAGGAGGGCGCGAAGTTCGCCGACTACTTCGACTTCGCCGAGCCGTACACCAGGCTCCCCTCGCACCGCGTCCTGGCGATGCTGCGCGGCGAGAAGGAGGAGGTGCTGGACCTCGACCTGTCCCCGTACGACGGCGAGGAGGCCGGCGACCTGCCCGGCGCCGGCGACTACGAGCAGCGGATCGCCGCCCGCTTCGGCATCGCCGACCACGGCCGCCCGGCCGACAAGTGGCTCGGCGACACCGTCCGCTGGGCCTGGCGCACCCGGATCCTGGTGCGGCTCGGCATCGACCTGCGCGGCCGGCTGCGCGCCGAGGCCGAGGACGAGGCGGTGCGCGTGTTCGCCGCCAACCTGCGGGACCTGCTGCTCGCCGCCCCGGCCGGCACCCGCGCCACCATGGGCCTGGACCCGGGCTTCCGCACCGGTGTCAAGGTCGCCGTGGTGGACGCCACCGGCAAGGTGGTCGCCCACGACACGATCTACCCGCACCAGCCCGCCAACAAGTGGGACGCCGCGCTGGCGACCCTGGCCGCGCTGGCGAAGAAGCACGACGTCGACCTGGTGGCGATCGGCAACGGCACCGCCTCCCGGGAGACCGACAAGCTCGCCGAGGACCTTCTCAAGCGCCACCCCGAGCTGAAGCTCACCAAGGCGATGGTCAGCGAGGCCGGCGCCTCGGTCTACTCGGCCTCCGCCTTCGCCTCCCAGGAGCTGCCGGACCTGGACGTGTCGATCCGCGGCGCGGTCTCGATCGCCCGCCGGCTCCAGGACCCGCTGGCCGAACTGGTCAAGATCGACCCCAAGTCGATCGGGGTCGGCCAGTACCAGCACGACCTGAGCGAGGTGAAGCTCTCCCGCTCGCTGGACGCCGTCGTCGAGGACTGCGTCAACGCGGTCGGCGTGGACGTCAACACCGCCTCCGCCCCACTGCTCACCCGGGTCTCCGGCGTCACCGGCACGCTCGCCGACAACATCGTCGCCCACCGTGACGCCAACGGCCCGTTCCGCACCCGCAAGGCGCTGAAGGACGTGTCCCGGCTCGGCCCGAAGGCCTTCGAGCAGTGCGCGGGCTTCCTGCGCATCCCGGGCGGCGACGACCCGCTGGACGCCTCCAGCGTGCACCCGGAGGCGTACCCGGTGGTGCGCCGGATCCTCGCCGCCACCGGCGGGGAGCTGCGCGAGCTGATCGGCAACAGCGGGAAGCTGCGGACCCTGCGGCCGGGCGACTTCGCCGACGAGACCTTCGGCGTGCCGACCGTCACCGACATCCTCGGTGAGCTGGACAAGCCGGGCCGTGACCCGCGTCCGGCGTTCCGCACCGCGACCTTCAAGGAGGGCGTCGACAAGATCGGCGACCTGGAGGTCGGCATGGTGCTGGAGGGCGTGGTCACGAACGTGGCCGCGTTCGGCGCCTTCGTCGACGTGGGCGTGCACCAGGACGGCCTGGTGCACGTGTCGGCGCTGTCGAAGAACTTCGTCAAGGACCCGCGCGAGGTGGTCAAGCCGGGTGACATCGTGACCGTCCGGGTGACCTCGGTGGACGTGCCGCGCAAGCGGATCGGGCTCACCCTGCGGCTGGACGACGAGGTGGGCCGCGGCGGCGAGGGCGGTGGACGCGGCGGTGACCGGCAGGCCCGTCCGCCGCGCCAGGAGCGGCGCGGTGGCGGTCAGGGCGGTGGCCAGGGCAGCCAGGGCGGCGGGCGCGGGCAGGACCGCCGCGACCGCGGTGACCGGGGCGACCGCGGCGGGTCGGCGCCGCTGGGCAACAGCGCCATGGCGGACGCGCTGCGCCGGGCCGGCCTGGCCGGCGGTGGTCCGGCGGACGACCGCCGCTCCGGGCGGCGCTGAGCGGACGAGCAGGGCGGCCGGTGGACACCCGTCC
>NZ_JBHVER010000338.1:0-5193 GCF_042802195.1 Kitasatospora sp. NPDC057500
GCGGTGCGCTCCCCGGCCCGGGGCCCTCCCGTCCGGGCGCGGGCGCTACGGCTTCGTGGCGACGGAGACGTAGTCGACCCGCATCGGGTGCCCGGGTTCGGTGGCCGGGGTGACGGCGCCGCCGAACGCGGTGGGCAGGTTGCCGCCGACGGCGACGTTGAGGATCAGGAACAGACCGTGGTTCACGGCCCGGTCCCAGGTCGCGCGGTCCATCTGCGCGGCGGTGACCCGGTGGTGCTCACGCCCGTCGAGGTACCAGCGGACCTGTTCGGCACCCGGCCTCAGGTCGACCTCGACCGCGTACCGGTGGAAGCCGGTGCGGCACTCGGCGCCGCAGGGCTGGTCGCCCGAGCCCAGGCCGCGCGGCTCCTGGCAGGGGCCGCCGTCGAGGACGCCGCAGTGCATCGTGCCGAACACCGCGTCCCGGCCGTTGACCTGCTCCATGATGTCCAGCTCGCCGATGGCCGGCCAGCCGGTGTAGCCGTTGCGCAGCTCGCCGCCGAGGGTCCAGAAGGCGGGCCAGTAGCCGGCGGCGGCCGGGCCGGTGACGTCCGGCAGGGCGATCCCGGCCTCGATCCGCAGCACACCGCCGGGCGGCGGGGCGAAGTCGGCGCGGCGGGACTCGATCCGCCCCGACGACCACTGGCCGGCGGCGTCCCGGGTGGGCACGATCTCCAGGGCGCCGCGGCCGTCCAGCCGGACGTTGGCGGTGGAGTCCGTCATGGTCTCGATCTCACCCGTCCCCCACTGCGGGGCCGGGCAGCCCGGGTAGCAAGTGCCGAGGTCGTACTGCCAGTCGGCCTCGGACGGGCGGCTTCCGGCCGGCCCGTCGAAGTCGTCGCGCAGCAGCTGCGTCCAGCCGTCCGCGGTGACCTGCCGATCCTGGACAGGCGCCGAACCGGGCGGCAGGGCGCCGGACTCCGTCAACAGCCGCTCCAGGCGCGGCGTGAGGACGACGACCGCGACGTTGGTGAGGTGCGCGTCGTCGCGGTAGAGCAGGATGCGTTCCAGTACCGCCGGGCAACTGCGGCCGCTGCCGGGGCAGATGACGTCGTTCACCGACACCGTGCGCACACCCGGCATCCGGCCGGCCGCGATCTCGTCGGCGAGCGGGTCCGCCCACAGCGCCTTGTCGCGCGGGAACGCGCAGGCCGCCGGTTCGTCGGTGTGGCCCGACACGCAGGCCGGCACGTCCGTCCCGGGGACCGGGGTGTCACGCAGGTAGACGATCGGGACGCCGATCTCGCGCAGCGGGGAGAGGGTCTTCTCCCACCCCTGGAGCAGCAGTTCACGGTCGTCGGTGTAGCGGTTGAGAGTGGAGACGACGATCAGCCGGGGCTTGGGACCCTCCTTCAGCCGGGTCAGTGCGTCCGCCCGCCAGGTGTCGCACTCACGGTAGGTGCGGCCCAACTGCGGGTTCACCACCGTCAGTTCCGGCAGCGGGCAGCCCTGCTTGACCAACTCCTCCAGCTCCCAGCGCCGTTCGGCGGCGATCGCGAGCAGCGCCGAGAACCACTGGCCGGCGTGCGAGTCGCCGAGCAGCACGATCCGGTCCGGGCTGCCCACCACGCCGAAGCGGCAGTCGGGGCTGCTGGTGGCGGTCGGCGCGACCTCGCACTCGCCGTCCGGCGGGAAGTCCTTGCGGGCCTGGACGGCGTCCGGCACCACCGCCGGACCGCCCTTGGCCGTCGCCGCGGTGCGCACCAGCAGCGAGGTGCCGTCCGAGGAGCCGGGCGGCAGGCCCTGGAGGTCGACGGGCGCGGCCGGGCCGAGCAACCGCAGCGTGCCGGTGCCGACGACCAGCGCCAGCACCACCGGGATGACCACCGAGGCCAGGCCCAACGACAGGCCGCGGCGCGGGAGTTCGGAGACGGTGCGACTGTGCCGCAGCGGCCGCTCGACCCAGCGCATGACGGCGGCGGCCGGCAGCGCGGCGGCTGCGGTGAGCGCCACCTTCACCGGCCAGGACAGCGGGCCGTACTTCGCTCCGACGAGGACGAGCACCGGCCAGTGCCACAGGTACAGGTTGTAGGAGAGCCGCCCGATCGCGCGCGGCACGCGCAGACCGAGCACCCGGTCCACGCCGAGACCGGGGGCGGCCGTGCCGGCCCCGTCGCGTCCGGGCGTGCCGGCCAGGATGACGGCGGCCGTGCCGAGGGTCGGGACGAGCGCCGCCCAGCCGGGGTACGGCGTGGTGTCGTCGTACGCCAGCACGCAGCCCACGATCGCCGCCGCCCCGGCCCAGCCGACCAGTACGCGCAGCACCCGAGGTCCGCGCAGCAGGTGCCAGGGCAGCAGGGCGAGCAGCGCGCCGACCCCGAACTGCCAGACCCGGGACGGCGTCCCGAGGTAGGCGAGCGAGACGGAGTCGTGCGTCCAGTACAGCGAGAGCGCGAAGGAGCCGGCCGTCAGCACGGCGGCGAGCGCGGCCGCGACCGGCCGCACCGCCCGCCCGCGCCCGTCCGCCCGGCCGCGCCGCGCCAGCCGCAGCACCAGGAAGACGGTGAGCGCCAGCAGCGGGCCCCAGACCAGGTAGAACTGCTCCTCGACGGCCAGCGACCAGAAGTGCAGCAGCGGGCTCTCGTCCCGGCCGGCGGCCAGGTAGTCGGTCTGCTGGGCGACGAAGCGCCAGTTGCCGACGGAGAGCGCCGCCGCGAGCACGTCGTACTCCAGGTCGGCGCGCCGCAGCGGCACGGTCAGCCAGGCGCCGAACAGCGCCACCACGGCGAGCACGATCGCCGCCGAGGGCAGCAGTCGGCGGGCCCGGCGGGAGAAGAACTCGCCGAGCCGGATCCGGCCGGTGGTGGTGGCCTCGCGCAGCAGCAGGCCGGTGATCAGGTAGCCGGAGACGACGAGGAAGACGTCCACCCCGACGAACCCGCCGGCCAGGCCGGGGACGGCCGCGTGGAAGGCGAGGACGGCGAGCACGGCGAGTGCGCGCAGGCCCTCGATGTCGGGGCGGAAGCCGGCCGGACGGGGCGCCGGGCCCGGGGCATCGGAACCCCGGGAGGCGGCGCCGGCCCACCGGCCGGGGATGGTGAAGGCGGCCGGCCGCAGCTCAGGGACGGGCGGCGGTGACGGATTCTGTGACAGATTCTGTGACAGCTCCTGCGACGGCTCCCGTGACGGTGACGGTATCCGTGACGGCGACGGTGACGGTGACGGTATGGATGACGACGGCATGGAAGGCGACGACCTTTCAACCCAGCCAGGGCAGCATCGGGCGGACCCAACCGGAGGCGAGCAGTGCGGTGAGCACGAGGGTGACCGTGGCGGCCAGGCCCTCGGGCCAGCGCCGGGGCAGCATGCCGGGCCGGGGCGCCTTCGGCCCGGCGGCGGCGCCCTCGGCGCGGGTGGAGCCGCGTACCTCGCCGAGGAGGTCGCGGACCAGCGGCAGGCCGATCTGCGCCTGCACCAGGAGGTAGAGGCCGAGGCCCCAGTTGGGCGCCCAGCCGTGCTCGACGACGGCCAGGGCCAGGCCGAGGGCGCCGGCGCCGAGCGAGGCGCAGAGCCAGGCGAGCGAGAGCAGCACCACCTTGCGGGCCATCCCGCCGGACCGGCTCCTGCTCCCCGTCGCCGGGGCGCCCCCACCGGCCATGCCGGTCGGCACCCAGGCCGCGCTGCGCCCGCGCAGCGTGTGCCAGAAGGCGACACCGGCGGCGACGCTCATCAGCACGTTGGAGCGGATCACCTCGATCCGCCAGCGGGTCCGGCTGACCCTGGGCAGCAGCACGTGCCAGAGCCAGAGCGGCGCGAGCATCGGCAGGACGTGCCAGGGCCGGATCTGGTCCGGGTAGAAGAACATCATCACCAGCGGCGGCAGCGGCGCGACGAAGATGTTCACGGCGGCGGCCAGGTAGCCGACGATGCCCTCGTAGAAGCAGAGCCGCATCCGCCAGGGCGCGCCGATCCGCTTGAGCTCGGGCGAGCCGAGCAGGTGCAGGTTGCCCATCGCCCAGCGGTACTGCTGGTTGACGTACGAGGCGAGGTTGTCCGGCGAGGTGCCCTTGGCGACCAGCACCGGGACGTACAGCGTGCGGTACCCCTTGGCGTACAGGCCGAGGCCGGTGAAGAGGTCCTCGCTGTGGTCGAGCCGGGCGAAGCCGCCGGCCTCGTCGATCGCGGCGCGCCGGTAGACGGCGTTGCTGCCGCAGCAGATGGCGGCGTCACTGGCGTCGCGGGAGGGCTGGATCCAGCGGAAGAACCACTCCTGCGCGGCACCGGCGGCGCGCTCGATCCAGCTCATCGTCTCGTCGGTGTCGAAGCACTGCGGACTCTGCACGATGCCGATCCGCTGGTCCGCGAAGTACGGGACGAGGTGACGCAGGAAGTCGGGCCGGGGCGCGAAGTCGGCGTCGAGGATGGCGATCAGCTCACCGCTGCTCAGGGTCAGCGCGTGGTTGAGGTTGCCGGCCTTCTTGAGGTGCCCCCGGTCGGGCCGCACCACGTAGCGGTAGCCGTGCGCGGCCGCCAGGTCGGCGACCTCGGCCCGGTCGGCGTCGTCGAGCACCCAGACCGTCAGCGCTCCGGGCCAGTCCACCCGGGCGACCGCGCGGTACGCGTTCTCCAGGATGTCCAGCGGCTCCCCGCAGGTCGGCAGGTACAGGTCGACGGTCGGCAGTTCCTCCGGCGCCCACGCGTGCACCAGCACCTCGTGGGACTGCCGGGTGAGCCGCCGCTGCCGCAAGCTGTTGAAGGACGACAGCACCAGCGCGACCACGTTGAGCCCGAGGACGGCCAGGAATACCCACAGCGCCGGCGTCCGCAACGCGAACGTCAGCATGGTCCCCGCGGTGAACACGAACGCCGCCGAACTGGCGACGAGCACCCACCTGCGCTGCGGACCGAAATACCAGTACAACTCCTGGTCGTCCGGTGGTTGCGGCAGATGCGCAAGAGGATCGGAAGAGGAAGAAGACAAAGAGGAAACAGAAGATACCTGTTGGACAGTCATATGGCCCCCACAGCCGTGTTTCTGACAGCTCCACGGCCACACTACCCCATTGGTATAGACCATTAATCCATGCGTCCAGGCCCCGGACGCCACTTCCCGGCCACCTCATCCGCCCTGGTCAAGCACCAGGTCAAGCGGACGTGAACGCTCCTCCAACACCTGCCCGCCAGGCCCTCGTCCACCCGACCGATCGGGCACGGAAACGCCTGTGGGGCGGCAACCGGTGACCGGTTGCCGCC
>NZ_JBHVER010000339.1:0-5189 GCF_042802195.1 Kitasatospora sp. NPDC057500
GAGTACCCGGGGTACTCGGTGCCACGCCCTCACGGTGTCCGGGCGGTCAGGCCTTGCGGGCCTTGACCTCGGCGGTCAGCTGCGGCAGGACCTCGAAGAGGTCGCCGACCACGCCGTAGTCGACGAGCTCGAAGATCGGGGCCTCGGGGTCCTTGTTGACGGCCACGATGGTCTTGGAGGTCTGCATGCCGGCCCGGTGCTGGATGGCGCCGGAGATGCCCGCCGCGATGTAGAGCTGCGGGGAGACCTGCTTGCCGGTCTGGCCGACCTGGCTGCTGTGCGGGTACCAGCCGGCGTCGACGGCGGCGCGCGAGGCACCGACGGCCGCGCCCAGGGCGTCGGCCAGCTCCTCGACGACGCCGAAGCCCTCGGCGGCGCCGACGCCGCGGCCGCCGGAGACCACGATCGCGGCCTCGGTCAGCTCCGGGCGGCCGGTGGAGACGCGCGGGGTGCGCGAGACGACCTTGGCGGCGTTGCCGGTGAACGCCACGGTGACGTCCTCGACCGCGCCGGCGGCCGGGGCGGCCTCCGGGGCGACCGCGTTCGGCTTGACGGTGATGACCGCGGCGCCGTGCGACACCGTGGACTTCACCTGGAAGGAGGCGGCGAACACCGACTGGGTGGCGACCGGACCGCCGTCGCCGGCCTCCAGGTCGACGGCGTCGGTGATGATGCCGGAGCCGATCCGCAGGGCGACGCGGGCGGCGACCTCCTTGCCCTCGCCGGAGGAGGTGACCAGCACCGCGGCCGGCTCCACCGCCTTCGCGATCTGGGCCAGGGCGTCCACCTTCGGGACGACCAGCTGCTCGGTGAACTCGGCGCCGTCGGCGACGTACACCTTGGCGGCGCCGTACTCGGCGGCCTTCGCGGCCAGCTCGGCGGCCTTGTCGCCGGCGCCGAGGACGACCGCGGACGGCTCGCCGATGCGGCGGGCCAGGGTCAGCAGCTCCAGGGCCGGCTTGCGGACCGCGCCGTCGGCGTGGTCCACGAGAACCAGGATCTCAGCCATGATTCATTGCTCCTGATCGATCGTTGGATGCGCGAACGGGTGGGGACTAGATGAACTTCTGCGTGGCGAGGAAGCCGGCAAGCGCCTTACCGCCCTCGCCCTCGTCCTTGACGACCGTGCCCGCGGTGCGCGCCGGACGCGCCGCCACCGACTCCACCGCCGTCCAGGCACCCGCCAGGCCGACCTCGTCCACCCCGATGCCCAGGTCGTCCAGGTCCAGGGACTCCACCGGCTTCTTCTTCGCCGCCATGATCCCCTTGAACGACGGGTACCGGGCCTCGCCCGACTGGTCCGTCACCGACACCACCGCCGGCAGCGCCGCCTCGACCAGCTCGGTCGCCGCGTCACCGTCCCGACGGCCCCTGACCACACCGCCCTCGACCGACACCTCCGACAGCAGCGTCACCTGCGGCACCCCCAGCCGCTCCGCCAGCAGCGCCGGCAGCACGCCCGTCGCCCCGTCCGTCGACGCCATGCCGCCGACCACCAGGTCGAACCCGGTCCGCTCCAGCGCCTTCGCCAGCACCGCCGACGTCCCGATCACGTCCGAGCCGTGGATGTCGTCGTCGTTCACGTGCACGGCCTTGTCCGCACCCATCGACAGCGCCTTGCGCAACGCGTCCTTCGCGTCGTCCGGCCCCACCGTCAGCACCGTCACCTCGGAACCCTCATGGGCCTCCGCGATCCGCAGCGCCTGCTCGACGCCGTACTCGTCCAGCTCCGACAGAAGGCCGTCCACGCCCTCCCGGTCGGTGGTGTGATCGTCCGAGAAACGACGGTCACCCGTCGCGTCCGGCACGTGCTTCACACAGACAACGATCCTCAAGCTCACGGCCTGTCTCCTGTACTGGTCTCGTCCGGCGGCTGCGGCTGTGCAAGCGGGTGCGAAACACGGCTCGCGCCCACTCCCGGCAGCGTGCTCCCGTGCCGGTCCGGAACTTCCTGGCAGCATACCCGCCAGTAGCCCGACGGTCACTACTCGCCAGTAGCTTACGTCGCGCGGCCCCGGCCGGGCGCCCCGCGGACCCCCTCGGCAGCCCCGGGGAGGCCTCCGGTCCGCACGGACCGCGGGACGGTCACACCGCCGTCAGGGCCATCCTGCCCCAGCCCACCTCCGACCCCACCCGACGGGGCCACCCCTGCGCCACCGGATACGCCGCGGGGCCGCCCCGCACGCCCCCGCCCGCACCCCGGCGCCCACGCGGCACCACCGCTCGCCCGCCGTCGGACCGCCGTCGGACCGCCGTCGGAGCGGCGTCAGACCGCCGCGCCCAGCGCCGCGATCACATCCGCCCGCCGCGGCTGCCCGGCCGCCCGCCGCACCACCCGGCCGGCGGCGTCCAGCACCAGCACCGTCGGCGTCCGCGCCACCCCCAGCCGCCGCACCAGCTCCAACCGCTCCTCGGCGTCCAGCTCGACGTGCGCCACCCCGGCCACCATCCCCGCCACCTCGGCCAGCACCCGGCGGGTGGCCCGGCACGGCTGGCAGAACGCGGTGGAGAACTGCACCAGCGTCGCCCGATCCCCCAGCGGCTCCCCCAACTCCGCCGCCGACAGCCGCACCTCCCCGTCGCCCACCCGCACCCACAGCCTTCCGTCACCCGCGCCACGACGGACGCCCGAACGCGCCCGCGGCCACCACAACACCCGCCGCCGCCCCGGTCATCCCGGGCCCGCCCCGCCCGAACGGGCAGCGAAACCGACCGGACGCCCGGCCGAAAAAAGTTCCCGTCCCAGCTCATCACGCACATCACACCGCCGGAACCGACCGCGCGGCCCGGCTCAGGTGACAGCGGGTACCCGTTCGGGGGATCATCTCCGTGTATCGCCCGTGGCCGCCGCGGTGTGCCGCGCCCCCGGTCGGCCCCCGCCTACGGCACGCGGGACCCCGCCGTACCGGGCCTCCAGGCCCGTCGAAGTCAGGACTGACCGTGGCAGAGCTCGTGTACCCGCCGGTGATCGGCGCCGCGCTGACCGTCTTCCGCGCGCTCGACGTGCGCATCAGGATCGTCGGCGCCGAACACATCCCCGCCAAGGGCGGGGCGGTGCTCGTGAGCAACCACATCAGCTACCTCGACTTCCTCTTCGCCGGCCTCGGCGCCTACCGCGGCGGCAAGCGCAAGACCCGCTTCATGGCCAAGGACGACGTCTTCAAGCACGCCGTCTCCGGCCCGCTGATGCGCGGCATGAAGCACATCCCGGTCGACCGCACCGACGGCCAGCCCGCCTACGAGGCCGCCGTGCGCGCCCTGCGGGCCGGCGAGGTGGTCGGCGTCTTCCCCGAGGCGACCATCAGCCGCTCCTTCATGCTGAAGAAGTTCAAGACCGGGGCCGCCCGGATGGCCGCCGACTCCGGCGCCCCACTGCTCCCCGTGGTCCTCTGGGGCACCCAGCAGCTGTGGACCAAGGGCCGCCCCAAGACCCTCACCAAGCGGCACGTCCCGGTCACCATCATGATCGGCGAACCGATCGTGCTGAAGCCCGAGGACAAGCCCGTCATGGTCACCCGCCGGCTGCGCGCCGCGATGTCCGAGATGCTCGACCGGGCCCAGCGCGAGTACCCCGGCAAGCCCTCCGGCCCCGACGACACCTGGTGGCTGCCCGCCCAGCTCGGCGGCACCGCGCCCACCCTGGAGACCGCCGAGGCCGAGGACGAGGCGGAGGCCCTCGCCAAGGCCGAAAGCCGCGCCGCCAAGGGCTGACCCTCCGCCCGCGCGGATGACTCCCCGTCCCCGAGCGGACGCGGACCGTCGCGTGTCGCCCCGTTCCACCCGCTCCGATCTGACACAGTGACAGCTCCTTCGGGGGGCTCACGCCCGGCCTCGCCGGACGGATCGGAGACGGAGATGAGACGCGGATGACCCGCACACGGACACGGCTCTCACGGACCACCCCCACCATCCACCGCACCACCCCCGCCACGGCCCGCACCCGCCACCGCGCCGGTGCGGGCCTCCTGCTCGCCGGGACCCTGCTCACCGGCTGCGGCGCCCAGCCGGGCGAGATCCCGCTCAGCGAGATCCGCGCCGAGTCCCCCACCCCGACCGCCGAACCGGCCGTCGCCGCCCCGGACGTGGTCGGCGCCGCCGCGGCCACCCCGGCCGCACCCGCCGTCCCGGCCGCACCCAACGGCCTCATCGCCGGCCGGGTCTTCCTCGACCAGGAGCGTCGCACCAGCGCCATCTTCACGGTGACCGCCGACGGCAGGACCCGCCAACAGCTCACCCGGCCGCCCGAGCAGACCCGCGACGACCATCCCGCCTGGGCCCCCGACGGCACCACCCTCGCCTTCGACCGCACCGGCGGCGACTCCCCCGGCCGGATCTGGATCACGGGCACCGACGGCCGGGACGCCCAGCCGCTGGGCTCGCTCTGCCAGGCCGGCGCCCCCGACTGCCTCAACGAGACGGAGACCACGCCCGCCTGGTCCCCCGACGGCAAGCAACTCGCCTTCACCCGCGCCTGGGGCGACTCCGACCCGACGACCGAACAGATCCAGTACAGCGACCTCTACGTCATCGCCACCGACGGCACCACCGCCCAGCGGATCACCTTCCTCACCAACGACACCCCCTACTCCGGCACCGTCACCGACCCGGCCTGGTCCCCCGACGGCACGCAGATCGTCTTCTCCTACCGGACCAGCTCCACCGGCCAGCCCGCCAACAGCCGCGCGCTCTACATCGTCAACGCCGACGGCACCGGCCTGCGCCGCCTCACCCCCTGGGAACTGCGGGCCGGCGAACGCGCCAACTGGTCCCCCGACGGCAGCCACCTCGTCTTCACCACGTACCCCACCGACACCGACACCGCCCCCGGCGGCGGCATCTACACCGTCCACCCCGACGGCACCGCCATCGAGGCGCTCACCCCCGGCCCGTCCGACATCGCGTACGGCGTCGCCTCCTACTCCCCCGACGGCACCACCATCGCCTTCGCCCAGACCCCCGCCGGCGGAGCCTCCGAGCTCTACACCATGCACGTCGACGGCTCCGGCGTCGCCCGCCTCTCCGACACCCCCGGCCGCGAGGAGAGCCGCCCCGACTGGGGCACCGCCCAACCGCAGGGCTGAGACCCGTACGGAAAACGCGAAGAACCCCCGCCGGAATACCGGCGGGGGTTCTTCTCAAAATTTGTTCGGCGGCGTCCTACTCTCCCACAGGGTCCCCCCTGCAGTACC
>NZ_JBHVER010000340.1:0-5170 GCF_042802195.1 Kitasatospora sp. NPDC057500
GGCCGGCCCGGGCCCCACCGACCGGAGGTGACAGTGAACGGCCAGCCGACCGCCGACGTGGTCGACCGGATCAAGGACATTCCCCTCTACCGCGACTCGATCGAACGGGGGTACTTCCCCGTTCTGGAGAAACCCGAGATCGCCCGCGGATTCCCGGACAACTGGATGACGCCCGGCCTCGCCGCGGCCCTCGCCGCGGGCGACGCGGAGATGGTGCTCTCCACCGGCACCAACCACGCCCGCATGCAGATCATCCGGCCGCCGTACTTCCTGCTGAAGTCCTATTACCGGCTGTGGAGCGAGCACCCCGACATCTCCGGCACCTGGGCGGAGGGCTGTCCGAGGGTCTCCCTGACCACCGTCCTGGCGACCGAGCACGTGGCACGCGTCAACGCCCGCAAGCGGGGCGAGGAGCCGGCCGCCGAACCGTCGCCGGAGGACCGCCGGCTGGACGACCGCACCCGCTACCTCAACCTCCGCCTCGACCCCGGCCACTGGCGGCGGGCGGACGTCGAGCGCATGCTCGCCGAGATCCGGGCGGCCGCCGGGGCGCACCCGGACGGCCGCTACCACCTCGACTGCTCCTCCTCCCACCTCGCGCACCTGGTGCGCAAGGTCCGGGCCTGGGGCCTGTGGGCCGACTTCCCGCAGCCGGCCAGCATCGTGCACGCCTACGAGTACACCCCCGTGAACGTCGCCCGGTACCTGCGCGAGCACTTCGACTGCCCGATCGTCGACCTGTTCGGCAGCACCGAACTCGGCTACCTCTACTACAGCGACCGCAGCGGCCGGTACCGGCCCTTCCTCGACGGGATGAGCGTCGAACTCCTCCCCGTCGCCCCGGGCAGCGGGATCCACAGCCTGATCGTCACCAGCGTCCGCAACCCCTGGATGCCGCTGGTCCGCTACCGCTCCGGCGACTGCGTCCGCACCCTGGACGGCAGCACGGACCCCGGCCGCATCGCCCGGTTCTGCGGCCGGGAGAAGGAACTGCTCGCCACCCCCGGGGGCCCGGTCGCCCAGGGCGACCTCGACGAGGCGGTCGGCGCGGTCACGCCCCGGACCTTCCTCCACCGACTCGACGTGACGGGCCCGGGGGAGGACGCCGTACTGCGCTGCACCACCTTCGACGGCGCCCCGTTGACGGCGGCCGAGGCGGACGCCCTGGCGGGTGAGGCCGGACGGCTGACCGGACGGCCGTGCCGGGTCGAGCACCACGAGCACCTGCCGATCGGCGCCTCGGGCAAGTACGCCTGGCTCGCCACGACCCCGCCCCCGGCCGACGGGGACAGCCACGGAGGCACCCGATGACCGCCGACCGGCCCCGCGTCACCGCCGAGGACCTCAGGGCCCTGCTCGGCGAGGAACTCCACGGCGAGGTGGTGGCCTACACCGCCGCGCGCACCGGCGTCACGCCGGCCGACGCCGAGCGGCAGGTCACCGAGTGCCTGCGCTACCTCTACCTGGTCTCAAGCCACCGCGAGGAGCTCGCCGGCCTCTTCCTGCCGGTCGAGCAGGACATCGACGAGATCTGGCACTACCTCATCCTGCAGACCCGCGAGTACCGCGCCCTGTGCGAGGAGCGCCTGCCGGGCCGGTTCTTCGTCCACCACCGCGGCATCCCGTACGAGGCGTACCAGGAGGAGCCCGGCCGGGAGGCGGCCGCCGAGCAGGCGCTGCGCTGGATCCCGCTCTACTGCCGGGAGTTCGGCCCCTTCGACGAGGGGGCGCTGGCACACTGGACGATCGTCCGCTACCTCCACGAGGAGCTGGACATGTCGCTGGAGGAGATCTCGGCGCTGCGCCCGACGGCGGCGGCATGACGGTCTCCCCGCAGGTCGCCGCCGGGCCCGGGCACCCGCCCGAACACCCGGCGCAGCGACGGGTGCTGGCCGTACTGGTGGCCTCCCAGCTGGTGAGCGGGATCGGGCTCACCGCGGGCGTCGTGGTGGGATCGCTGATCGCCGAGGAGATGCTCGGCTCGACCGGGCTGGCGGGCCTGCCCACCGCCCTGTTCACCGGCGGGTCGATGCTCGGCGCGCTGGGCCTCGGGCGGCTCTGCCAGGCCTGGGGGCGCCGGCCGGGCCTCGGCCTCGGGTACGCGGTCGGCGCCCTGGGCAGCGTCGGGGTGGTGGTCGCGGTGGCCGCCGACCAGGTGGCCCTGCTGCTGCCCGCACTGCTGGTCTACGGCGCCGGCACCGCCACCAACCTGCTCGCCCGGTACGCGGGCGCCGATCTGGCCGCCCCGCAGCGGCGCGGCAGGGACGTCAGCCGGGTCCTGCTCGCCTCCACCTTCGGCGCGGTCGCCGGGCCCAATCTGGTGTCCCTGGTCGGCGGGCCGGCCGAGGAGTGGGGGCTGCCGCGGACGGCCGCGCCGTTCGTGCTGGCCGCCGTCGGGTACGCGGTGGCGGCCGTGGTGGTCGGTTCCCTGCTGCGGCCCGATCCGCTCCGCTCGGCCCGCGCCCTGACGCCGCCGCCCGCGGTGCCGAAGGACCCGGCGCCCGAGGCGGAACCGGGCGGACCGGCCGAACCGGTCGGCCGTGCGGTCCGGGACCCGGTCCGGACGCCCGGCGTGGCGACCGGTCTGTGGATCATGGTGCTGGGCCAGCTGCCGAAGGTCGCCCTGATGGCGATGATCCCGGTCCACCTGGCCGCCAACGGCCACGGCACCGCCGCGATCGGCCTGGTGGTCTCGCTGCACATCGGCGCGATGTTCCTGCCGTCCCCGCTCAGCGGCCTGCTGGTCGACCGCTGGGGCGCGCTGCCGGTGGCCGCCGTCGCCGGCGTCACGCTCGCCGCCGCCGCCCTGCTGGTCGGCCTCGCCCCGGGGGACTCGGTGCCGTTGGTCGCGGCGGGCCTGCTGCTGGCCGGCGTCGGCTGGAACCTGGGCCTGGTCGGCGGGACCGCCGTGGTGACCGCCGCCGCGCCGCCCGCGCGCGGCGCCGCCACCCAGGGCCTGGCCGATGTGGGGCTCTCGGTCGCGGGCTGCACCGGCGGCCTGCTCTCCGGCCCGGTGGTGGCGGCCGGCGGCTACGGCACGCTGGCCGTGGGCTGCGCCCTGGTGGCCCTGCTCGTCACCCCGGTGGCGCTGTGGGCCGCCCGTCCGTCGCGCGCGGCGGCGGCCGGCGGGCCGGTGTCCGCGCCCGGTGCTGCCCGGCGCTGAGAAATGCGGCGGTGCCGCGGTCCGTCCCCCTCGACGAACCGCGGCACCGCCCTTATCCCGTCCCGGAGACGATCCGGTCCGCTCAGATCGCCTGCCAGAGGGCCGGGACGATGTTGGGCTCCCAGCCCACCTGGGCCGTGTGGCCCTGGAGGCACCGGTAGCTGGCACCGTTGTAGGTGACGACGTCACCCTGCTGGTACGTGGTGCCGGGGGTCCAGCTGCCGCCACCGGGGCCCGGGTCGGAGCTGACCACGAGCGAGTAGCTGCTGGTGTGGCTGACCGAACCGGTACCGGTCACGGTCAGGTTGTACGTCCCGTTCGGGACCGACGCGCCGACCGAGACGGAGAGCGTCGCGGAGCCGCCGGACTGGACCGAGGACGGGCTGACCGTGGCGGTCACCCCGGCCGGCGCGCCGGAGACGGAGAGGCTCACCGTCTGGGCGGAGCCGGAGGTGGTCTGGGTGCTCACCGTGGCGGTGGCGGACTCGCCCGGCTTGACGTTGCCGGTGGCCGGGTTGACGGCGACCGAGAAGTCGTTGGTCGGGATCGGGCCGCTGCCCACCGAGGTCTTCCACAGGGTGTAGGCGACACCGTCGGCGCTGCGGTCCAGCACCGTGGCGTTGATGTTGCTGGTGGTGTCGCAGGCGGAGTGGTAGCAGGAGTCGTAGGCGCGACCCGCCGTGCCGCCCCACTTCGTCGCCTGGGCCGAGGTCTTGGTGGCGCTGGCGCCCGCCGCGTAGCCCGAGGTCGGGATGCCGGCCGACTGGAACGAGGCGTCGTCCGAGCGGCCCTGGCCCTCGACGTTCTCCTCCGGACGGAGGTTCAGCGAGTCCCAGTACGCCTTCATCGGCGCCGAGGTGGCGGAGTTGAGGTTGTTGATGAAGTAGCCGCCGTTGGTCGAGCCGACCATGTCGAAGTTGTAGTAGCCCTTGATCGCGCTGCGGGCGGTCGAGCTCAGCTGGCTGACGTAGTGCTTGGAGCCCTGCAGGCCCTGCTCCTCGCCGGTCCACCAGGCGAACCGCACGTGGCGGGTCAGGGTCGGGTTCGCCTGGGCCAGGGCCAGCGCGTTCTCCAGCAGCACGGCCGAGCCGGAGCCGTTGTCGTTGATGCCCGGGCCGGCGCTGACGCCGTCCAGGTGCGCGCCGAACATGGTGACCTGGTCGGCGGGGCCGCCCGGCCAGTCGGCGATCAGGTTGTTCGCCTGGTAGGTGCAGGTGGTGCAGGTCTGCTCGGAGACCTGGTAGCCGGCCGCCTGGAGCTTGGCCTTCACGTAGGCGAGCGACTGGCTGTACCCGGCCGTGCCGGTGCGCCGGTTGCCGCCGTTCTGCGAGGCGATGGTGTTGAACTGGCTCAGGTGCGCCTGGACGTTGGCGACGCTGATGTCAGGGGCGCTGCCGCCCGGGTTGCCACCGCCGACCGTCAGCGTGTACTGCGCGGTGTGGGTGACCTGGCCGGTGGCGGTGACCGTGATGACGTAGCTGCCCGGCGCGGTGTTCGCGCTGGTGGAGACGGTCATCGTGGAGGACGCGCCGGTCTGCACCGAGGACGGGCTGAAGCTGACGCTCGCGCCGCTCGGGGCGCCGGAGGCGCTCAGGTTGACCGACTGCGCGTTGCCCGAGGTGACGGCGGTGTTGACCGTCGCGGTGGCGGAGGAGCCGGGCTGGACCTGACCGGCCGACGGGTTCAGCGAGAGCGAGAACTCGTTGTTCTGGCCGCCGTCGGTGCAGGTCGGGTCACCGGGCTGCGCGGGGACGCTGATGGCGTCCCAGGCGGCCTTGGTGCGGTTCCACAGGGTGCAGCTCGGGTCGAGGTTCTTGGCCGCGGTCAGGGTGGTGGTCCGGTACTTCTTGTGGGTCATGCCGCTGGTCTTGAGCAGCATGCCGCCGTAGAAGATCCGGCCCGCGTCCTTGGCGCCGATGCCGGTGACGGTGGAGTTGTTGCAGGTCGGGCTGGTGGGCTTGCCGCCGCCCGGGTTGGAGCCCTCGGCGAGCAGGTAGAACCAGTGGT
>NZ_JBHVER010000341.1:0-5168 GCF_042802195.1 Kitasatospora sp. NPDC057500
CCTGTGGGCGGGCCCGAGGGCCCGCCCACAGGCGGTCGGTCACATGCCGGAACAACAGAAAGCCGGTTCACCCGAGGATGAACCGGCTCACTGGAGGACCGGCATGCCGGTCTGCGCGTCAGCGCGAGACCTTACCGGCCTTGATGCACGAGGTGCAGACGTTGAGCCGCTTCGGCGTCCGCCCAACCACAGCGCGCACCGTCTGGATGTTGGGGTTCCAGCGACGGGGGGTACGGCGGTGCGAGTGGGAGATGCTGTTGCCGAAGCCCGGCCCCTTGCCGCAGACGTCGCAGTTGGCAGCCACAGGAGTCACTCCAAGACTTCAGATCATTTACATGAGACAACCCCGCCAGACCAGCGGAGCACTCACGTGAACCGAACCGGACCAAGGGGTGAGCCTGAACCTGTTCCAGGCAACCGGAAGAGCATACAACGCTTGCTTCCGTTCAACGAAACTACCATGACCGGCAGGGTGATCGCTCCGGCCGCCGTGTCCGCCGCCGCCTCCCGACCCCCGATAACCTGCGGGTACCACCCTCGCCGTTCACCGTCAGGCCATCACGGCGTCCCACTCCGGAGGAGACCTGGTGCTGCACACGCTCGACGCCCCGGCCGTGCGCAGCTGGTGCCAACTGGCGCTGCGCGCGCTCGGCCAGGCCCGCGAGGAGATCGACGCACTCAACGTCTACCCCGTCCCGGACGGCGACACCGGCACCAACCTGTACCTGACCGTGGAGTCGGCCGCCGCCGAGGTGGAGAGCCGGTTCGCCGACCCGGGCCCCGGTCCGGCGCCCGGCCTGGCCGAGACCGCCCGGGCGATGGCCCGCGGCGCCCTGGTCGGCGCCCGCGGCAACTCCGGGGTGATCCTCGCCCAGTGGCTGCGCGGCACCGCCGAGAAGCTCGCCGACGGCGGCGGGGCCGACCAGCTGCGGGCCGCCCTCCAGCGCGCCTCCGACGCCGCCTACCAGGCCGTCGCCGAACCGGTCGAGGGCACCCTGTTGACCGTCGCGCGGATCGCGGCCCGGGAGGCCGGCCGGGCCGGTGACGGGCTCGGACAGGTCGCCGAGGCCGCCTACCGGGCCGCCCGCGAGGCGCTGCGGCACACCCCCGAGCAACTGGCCGTGCTGGCCGAGAACGGCGTGGTGGACGCCGGCGGCCGCGGCCTGGTCGCCGTCCTCGGGGCGCTCGCCGACGCGGTGGCGGGCCACCAGCCGATGGGGCCGGTCGCGCTGCGCGGCGATCTCCTGCGGTCCGAGGGCTGCGAGGTGCACGTGCGCCCGCCGGGGCCCGGTCACCCGGCGTTCGAGGTGATCTACCTGCTGGACGCGCCCGACGAGGCGCTGCCCGTGCTCCGGGAGCGCCTCGGCGCGCTCGGCGACTCGCTGGTGGTCGGCGGCGGCGACGGCCTGTGGAACGTCCACGTCCACGTCGACGACGCGGGCGCCGCCGTCGAGGCCGGGGTCAGGGCCGGGCGCCCGCACCAGATCCGGATCACGCACTTCGCCGAGGCCGCCGCCCGCTCCGGGGCCGCCGCCGACCGCGGTGAGCCCGAGCGGCCGGCCCGCGCGGTGCTCTCGGTGGTCTCCGGCGAGGGCCTCGCCGAACTCTGCGAACAGGCCGGCGCGGTCGTCCTGCACGCCGAGCCCGGGCGTCCGCCGGCCAGCGCCGAACTCGCCGCCGCCGTCCGCCGGGCCGCCGCCCGGGAGGTCGTGCTGCTGCTCAACGACCCCGAACTGCGGGCCGCCGCCGGCGCGGCCGCCGACCAGCTGCGCGAGGAGGGCGTGCGGATCGCCGTGCTGCCCACCCGCTCGCCGGTGCAGGGCCTGGCCGCGCTCGCCGTGCACGAGGCCGGGCGGCGCTTCGACGAGGACGTGGTCGCCATGACCTCGGCGGCCGGCGCCACCCGGTACGCCGAACTGGCCGTTGCCGAGGGCGAGTCCTGGACCATGGCCGGCGTCTGCCAGGCCGGCGACGTGCTCGGCCTGATCGACGGGGACGTCGCGGTGATCGGCACGGGCCTGGCCGAGGTCGGCGAGAGCGTGCTGGACCGGATGCTCGGCGGGGGCGGCGAACTGGTCACCCTGATCCTCGGCGAGGGTGCCCCCGAGGGCCTCGCCGAAGGCCTGGTCGCGCACGCCCGGCACAGCCGGCCCGAGGTGGACGCGGCGGTCTTCCACGGCGGCCAGGAGTCGGCGCCACTGCTGATCGGCGTGGAGTGAGCGCCTGGATTGTCGGTTCGGTGGTGTAAACAGGGCCTGATGGGCGCTCTCGATGAACCACTGACCAAGCTCGTCGGCGACCGGACCGCCAAGGTGCTCGCCGACAGCCTCAAGCTGCGCACGGTCGGGGACCTGCTGCACCACTATCCGCGCCGCTACGCCGAACGCGGCCAGCTCACCAGCCTGGACGAGCTGGAGATCGACGAGCACGTCACCGTGCTGGCCCGGATCGAGAAGGTCACCCTGATCCCGTTCCGCGGCCGCAAGGGCGACCGGCTGGAGGTGGTGGTCACCGACGGCCGCAGCCGGCTCTCGCTGGTCTTCTTCAACCAGGGCTGGCGGCAGAAGGAGCTGCGCCCGGGGACCCAGGGCCTGTTCGCGGGCAAGGTCGGGTTGTTCAACCGGACCCGCCAACTGGCCTCCCCCGACTACCAGCTGCTCGACGACGCGGACGGCGACAGCGCCGCCGCCCAGTTCGCCGGACGGCTGATCCCGGTCTACCCGGCCAGCGCCCAGATGCCCAGCTGGAAGCTCTCGCTCTGCGTGGAGACGGCGCTCACCAAGCACCTGTCCGACGTCGGCGAGCCGCTGCCCGCCGAACTGCGCGAGCGGCACGGCCTGATCCCGCTGCCCGAGGCGCTCGAACTGATCCACCGCCCGCGCAACCAGGCCGACCGCGAACGCGCCCAGGAGCGGCTGCGCTGGGACGAGGCCTTCGTCCTCCAGGTCGCCCTCGCCCAACGCCGGGCCGCCGACTCCGCCCTCCCCGCCAAGCCCCGCGAGGCCCGCCCCGGCGGCCTCCTGGACGCCTTCGACGCCCGCCTCCCGTTCACCCTCACCGACGGCCAGCGGAAGGTCTCCGCCGAGATCGCCGCCGACCTCGCGAGCGACCACCCCATGCACCGGCTGCTCCAGGGCGAGGTCGGCTCCGGGAAGACCCTGGTCGCGCTGCGGGCGATGCTGGCGGTGGTCGACGCGGGCGGGCAGGCGGTGCTGCTGGCGCCCACCGAGGTGCTCGCGCAGCAGCACCACCGGTCGATCGTCGAGATGATGGGCGACCTCGCGGAGGGCGGCATGCTCGGCGGGGCCGACCTCGGGACCCGGGTGGTGCTGCTCACCGGGTCGATGGGGGTGCCGGCGCGGCGCCAGGCGCTGCTCGACATGGCCTGCGGGGACGCCGGCCTCGCGATCGGCACCCACGCGCTGATCGAGGACAAGGTGCAGTTCCAGGACCTCGGCCTGGTGGTGGTCGACGAGCAGCACCGGTTCGGCGTCGAGCAGCGGGACGCGCTGCGCGCCAAGGGCGAGCAGCCCCCGCACCTGCTGGTGATGACGGCCACCCCGATCCCGCGCACGGTCGCGATGACCGTCTTCGGGGACCTGGAGACCTCCGTCCTGGACCAGCTGCCGGCCGGCCGCTCGCCGATCTCCACCCATGTGGTGCCGGCCGTCGAGAAGCCCAACTTCCTGGCCCGGGCCTGGGAGCGGGTCCGCGAGGAGGTGGAGAAGGGCCACCAGGCGTACGTGGTCTGCCCGCGGATCGGCGACGAGGAGCCCGAGGAGCAGAAGGGCGCCAAGGGCGCCAAGCGCAAGCGCCGCGCCGAGGACCTGGAGGAGCTGCTCGACGACGCGCCGGACGAGGGCGCGGCGGACGAGGGCGACCGGCGGCCCCCGTTGTCCGTGGTGGAGACCGCCGGGAAGCTCGTCGGCGGCCCGCTGGCCGGGCTGCGGGTGGAGATCCTGCACGGGCGCCTCGCCCCGGAGGCCAAGGACGAGGTGATGCGGCGGTTCGCGGCCGGCGAGGTGGACGTGCTGGTCGCCACCACGGTGATCGAGGTCGGCGTCAACGTCCCGAACTCCACCGCGATGGTGATCATGGACGCGGACCGGTTCGGCGTCTCCCAGCTGCACCAGCTGCGCGGCCGGGTCGGCCGCGGCTCCGCCCCCGGGCTCTGCCTGCTGGTCACCGACATGCCGGCGGCCAGTGCCGCCCGTGCCCGGCTGGACGCGGTGGCGGGCACCCTGGACGGCTTCCAGCTGTCCCGGATCGACCTCGAACAGCGGCGCGAGGGCGACGTGCTCGGCCAGGCGCAGTCCGGGGTGAAGTCCTCGCTCAAGGTGCTCTCGGTGCTGGAGGACGAGGAGGTCATCGTCACCGCCCGCGCCGAGGCCACCCGGCTGGTCGCCGAGGACCCTGACCTCGCCGCCCACCCGGACCTGCGCACCGTCCTGGAGAGCCTGCTCGACGAGGAGCGCGCGGCCTACATGGAGAAGGGCTGAAGGGCCCGCCGGAAGGGCTCGATTGTCAGACCCCCGGGAGAGAATGAAGGTGTTCAGGACGCACCCCCAAGGTGCGTTCCTGGCGCGACACTTGGGGGTTTAGCCATGGCATTCCGTCATCTCAACGAGCTCCCGCTGGGCGACAAGGTCTTCCGGATCGAACTCGCCAGCGACGACGACCGCGAGGTCACCCTCACCCTCACCGGCTGGCGCGAGGGGGCGCCGGCGGCCCCGCTCGCCTCCGGCAAGCTGCGGCTGCCGGTGGAGGACGTCGCCTCGCTGCGGATCGCGCTCAACCGCGCGCTCCGGGCCCTGGCGATCGTCGCCGACGTCTCCGAGCCCATCCCCGACCGCGACGTGCTGCGCGAGCTCTACCCCGGCCACGGCGCCCCCTGGGTGCCGCAGCACGAGGAGGAGCTGGTCCGGCGCTTCCACGAGAGCGAGACCGTCGCCCGGATCGCCGCCCGCTTCGGCCGCACACCCGACTCCGTCCGCACCAAGCTGCGCGAGCTCGGCCACGACCCGCGCCGCCCCGAGTACTGCCCGCCCGACGGCTGCCTCTCCTGGTCCCGCTACGCCTCGCCCTCGCTGCTGGGTGCGACCGTCCCGGCCCCGGCGGCCGCGGCCGGCTCCGAGGCGAGCTGACCACCCGGGTCCGTCACCTGAGAC
>NZ_JBHVER010000342.1:0-5157 GCF_042802195.1 Kitasatospora sp. NPDC057500
TGCGGGACGCGAAGATCACCCAGATCTACGAGGGCACCAACCAGATCCAGCGCATCGTGATGGCCCGCAACCTGCCGTAACCCGCCGACGGACCCCGTACGGCACGCACCGGAGCCCCCGGCCGACGCGATTCGGCCGGGGGCTCCGTCGTGCTTCCCGCGCGGTGGTGTCAGGAGGCGGCGACCGCCAGTTCGCTGAAATTCGGGCTGGTGACAGCCGCGCTCACATTGCCCCAGCGGGACCAGGTGCCGCGGTCGTAGTCGCCGGTGGCGTTGTAGAGCGTGCCGCCGTCGGAGACGGCGTAGACGTGCAGGCGGTTGCCGATGGTGACGGCGGAGACCCGCTTGACGCTGCCGACGTCGGTGCCGGTGACGGCGGTGATGTCGCCCCAGCCGCTCCAACGGCCGGCGGCGTAGTCGGCGCTGGCCTGGTGGATGCCGTTGCCGGCGGCGGCGATGATGTGCAGGGTGCTGCCGATGGAGGCGGCGGACAGGGCGGTGATCGGCGTGCTGGGCAGGCCGAGCATGGAGGTGGGGTCGCCGACGTTCCAGGTGCCGCGGTCGTAGTTGCCGTCGGCGTCGTAGACGTGGCCGTCGCTGCCGAGGGCGACGACGTGCAGGGAGTTGCCGACGGCGGCGGCGGCGATCCGGGTGGCCGGGCGCAGGCCGGCGGTGGCGGTGACGTCGCCCCAGCCGGACCAGGTGCCGGTGTTCCAGTCGCCGGTGGCCTGGAGGACGTGGCTGCCGGCCAGGGCGAGGACGTGGAGCTTGCGGCCCATGACGGCGGTGGCGATCTGGGACGGGGCGACGGGCAGGGGTCCGGCAGCGCCGTTGGCGGTGATCTCGCCCCAGCCGCTCCAGTTGCCGTCCGACATGCGGCGGTCGGCGATGTAGACGCGGCCGTTGGCGGCGACCACGTTGTGGGCCACGCCGTCGGTAGTGGTGCCGATCGCCGTCGAGGTGACGGCGCTCTCGGCGAACGGCCGGCCGTTCGCGGGGACGGACGTGAACGGCGCCCAGATGCCGTAGCCGTAGTGCGCGCCGCCGTTCAGCAGCGCGGACGAGCCGGTGGCCAGCACCTGCACCCGCTCACCGGGCTTGAGCACGGCGAGCGACGGGGTGACGGTGACCGCGACGTCCTGCCGGGAGGTCACCTCGCCGGCCTCGTCCCGGGAGGTGTACGCCACGGAGTAGGTGCCGGGCGATGCGTAGCCGTGCGTGACGGTGGTCTGGGTCGCGCTGACGGTCTCCACGGTGCCGTCGCCGAAGTCGATCGTGCCACCGGTCCGGACGTAGGGCGACACGGCATTGAGGTCGAACCGGTAGGTGTGGGGCCAGCCCACGTTGGTGGTGCGGAAGAGGGCGAACCGGTCGAACGCCGGGTTCACGTTGGCGAACGAGGTCGCCGCCCCGGATCGGCCGCCCGTGGCGTCGGTGGCCGAGGCGGTGATGCGGAAGTACTGGCCGGAACTGCCGGCCAAGCTGTAGGTGTGCCGCACCGTGGTGTCGGTCGTGCGCACCGGCTCGCTGCCGTCGCCGAAGTCGATCAGGTAGCTGCCGGGGCCGGTGCCCCAGGTGTTCCGGAAGCCGAGCTTGGCCACGACGGTGAGCGGTGCCGGTCCGGTCGGGGTGCTGGTGTCCGCGCCGGCGACCTCCAGCAGGGTCGGGCCGGACATGCCGCTGAGCTCGTGGGCGCCGCGGTCGCGGGTGCTGCCGCCCGTGTCGGCCACTTGGGGGTGGTCGATGGCGGGCTGGCCGAACAGGTCGGTGCCGACGCCGGGGGCGGTCGGGTCGGCGGAGTCGATCGCGCCGGCGGCGGTCTCGGTGAGCCTGTTGAACGGGTTCTGCATGGTCGACGAGGAGTAGTCGACGGCCAGGTCGAGGTCGTGTGCGCCCTGCCCGGTGGCGGCGGCGAACGCGGCCGGGGACGCGTAGCCGGTGCCGGCCCAAGCGTAGGGTCGCGCACCGATCGGGGCGTGCACGACGTTGTAGTCGACGCTCGCGGTCGAAGCGGCCTGGGCCGAGACGCTGATCCCGTCCTGGGGAGTGGTGCAGGACGTGCTTCGCGGGGTCCCGTCGACCGCGATGTTGTTCTTCACCACGGCCCGGGGCGAGTCGCCGTCCACGCGGACGCCGCCGTAGCAGCTGAGCGCGAAGGTGTTGTTGGTGACGGCGAGGTCGGCCACGCCGGTGGCGGTGAGGCCGGTGCTCTGGGGGCGGCTGAAGTCGTTGCCGGTCACCAGGATGTCGTGGGCGCCGCCGTCGATGACCAGGCCGTTCACGTGGTTGAACGAGTTGCGGCTGACCGTGATGTGGTCGCTGGCACCGCTGACGAGGAGGGACTCGCGGTAGGGCGAGTTGTCGTACCCGTTCTGGTCGAGGACGATCCGGGAGGAGCGGTGGACCTGGGTGCCGTGCGTGGCGAAGCTGCGGAAGCCCCGGAGCACGACGTCGTGCGCGTCGGTGACGAGGAAGGCGCTGAGGCCCACCGGGCCGCGGACGACCGGCATGTTCGCGCTGAACGACCCGCTGTCGACGGGCCCGCCGAGGAACGTGATCGGCTTGTCCGGTGTGCCGGAGCGGTTGATCTTGACCTGCTCCGGGTAGTCGCCGGGCCACACCAGGACGGTCTGCCCGGGCTCGACCACGGCGGCCGCGGCGGAGATGGTGCAGAACGGCTGGGCGACGGTGCCGGGACCGGCGTCCGAGCAGGCGAAGATGTTCTTGTTGACGTGGAGCGTGGTCGCGGTGGCGGCCGGGGCGGCCGTCGCGGGCACGGGCAGTCCGAGCGCGGCGGTGGCCGCCGCTATGGTCAGCCCGAGGGCATGACGCAGGCGCACGTGGAGTTTCCCCTCTGGGATGTGACGGTGCGTTCACCGAGCGGTGGTGCGTTCACCGGATCCCCTTCGTGCGCGGATTCGAAGGGCGCCCGGGGCGGGGCCGGTGAATGATCGCGCCGAGTATGGCAGGGCTGATGGTGCGTGAGCGACCGGGTATCCGATCGTCCTGAAGTCGTGATCCCGAGTGCCCGGAATGTCCGCCGGGGTGCGGCGGCGACTGCGGCGGGGGCTGTGGCTTCGTCCTGGATGAAACAAACAAATCGAAGCCCGCCAAATGGGCTGGCTGGCACATCTGAATGACCATCAAGGCCATGGCAGTGTGGGGATCGAGGCGAATTCTCTCCGTGCCCACCGGTGCGGAGAGTTGTAACTACCTCACAACCTCCACAGAAGCCATGGAGATTTTTCGATGGGTACTGACAACAACCGGCCCCGAGGCCTCTCCGCCGAGCCGGTGGTGGTCACCGGTCTCGGGGCGACCACGCCGCTCGGCGGCGACGTCGCCTCCACCTGGTCCGCGATGCTGGCCGGCGACGGCGGCATCCGGCCGATCGAGGCCGACTGGGCCTCCGGGCTCCCGGTCCGGATCGCCGGGCAGCTCGCGGTCGAGCCGTCCGAGGTCCTCGACCGGGTACAGGCCCGCCGTCTCGACCGCTGCGAGCAGGTCGCGCTGATCGCCGCCCGCGAGGCCTGGGCCGACGCCGGTGCCCCGGAGGTCGACGGCGAGCGGCTCGCCGTGGTGATCGGCACCGGTACCGGCGGCGCGCTCACCATGCTCGGCCAGGACGACGTCCTGGAGGCCTCCGGCGTCCGGAAGGTCTCCCCGCACACCGTGCCGATGCTGATGGCCAACGGCCCGGCCGCCTGGGTCTCGATCGAACTCGGCGCCCGGGCCGGCGCCCACACCACGGTGAGCGCCTGCGCGTCCGGCGCCGAGGCGATCGCGCTCGGCCTGGACCTCATCCGCCTCGGCCGGGCCGACGTGGTGGTGGCGGGCGGCGCCGAGGCGTGCATCTGCCCGCTGACGGTGGCCGGCTTCGCCCAGGCCAGGGCCCACTCGCTGCGCAACGACGAGCCCGGCCGGGCCTCCCGCCCGTTCGACGTCGACCGGGACGGCTTCGTGATCGGCGAGGGCGCGGCCGTCGTCGTCCTTGAGCGGGCCGGCTTCGCCGCCGCCCGCCGGGCCCGCGCCCACGCCGCCCTGGCCGGCGCGGCGGTCACCTCCGACGCCCACCACATCACCGCGGCCACCGCCGAGGGCCAGGTCCGCGCGATGCGCCGGGCGGTCGCCGAGGCCGGGCTGTCGCCGCTGGACATCGCACTCGTCCACGCCCACGCCACCTCCACCCCGCTCGGCGACCTGGTCGAGGCCGAGTCGGTCACCGAGGCGATCGGCGCCCACCCGCTGGTCACCGCCACCAAATCGATGACCGGCCACCTCTTCGGCGCGGCGGGCGCGCTCGGCGCGCTGGCGGCCGTCCTCGCGCTGCGTGACGGCGCCGTCCCGCCCACCCGCAACCTGGAGCGGCAGGACCCGGCGGTCAAGCTCGACGTGGTCGCGGGCGCCGCACGCCGGGGCCCGGTCGGTGCGGCGCTCACCAACGCCTTCGGCTTCGGCGGCCACAACGCCTCGCTGGTGTTCACACCGGCACCGTGAAAAACCGGGGGCCCGGCGTCCGGGCGCTCACTAGGGTGACCGGCATGTCTACGCCGACGGAATCGTCTCCGGCCCCCGCGCTGCGGCTCGAACCGGTCACCCCGAAGAACATCGACGCCGCCCTGGAGCTGAAGGTCCGCCCCGACCAGGACCACCTGGTCGCCCCGGTGGCCACCTCGCTGGCCGAGGCGTACGCGTACGGCGGGACCGCCTGGCCCCGGCTGGTCTACGACGGCGAGCGGCTGGTCGGGTTCGTGATGGCGTTCTTCGACGTCACCTTCCACCCGGACGAGCCGGGTGACCTGCCGCGCTCCGGCCTCTGGCGCCTCCTGGTCGCCGCCGACGCCCAGGGCAGGGGCTACGGCCGGTTCGCCGTCGAGCAGGTCGCCGCCGAGATCCGCCGCCGCGGCGGCACCCGGGTCTGCGTCACCTATGTGCCGGGGGAGGGCGGCCCGGCGGGGTTCTACGCCCGCCTCGGCTTCCGGCCGACGGGCGAGCGCAGCGGGGACCAGGACGTCGCGGAGCTGGAGCTGTCCTGAGCCCGCCCGCCGGCCGGACGGGCGCCCCGGCCGCGTGCGGGGGGCCCCTCCCGCCGGCCCGGGCCACAGCCCCGCCGACCGAACATGGGGGGCGGGCCCCCCAGGTTGCTGGCGCAGTCCCG
>NZ_JBHVER010000343.1:0-5008 GCF_042802195.1 Kitasatospora sp. NPDC057500
GTTCCGGCCCGCACTCCGCGGGCCGGAACCGGCGGGCCGGGCCGACGGGTCAGGGCCGGATCCCCGTGGGCCGGGTCGGCTAGCGGGCGCCGAAGTCGGCGTTCCAGGAGGCCGCGCCCACGTGGGAGAGGCCGACCTCGGTGTAGTCGCCGATCATGATGTTGAAGTGCAGGGAGGACCGGACCCACCCGTCGAAGGCGGCATCGACGGTGGTGGGACCGTAGAAGGCGATCTCGCCCCAGCCCCGCGTCCAGTTGTAGCCGAGGCTCTTGGCGATGGCGGCCGAGTCGCAGAAGTGGCCGGAGACGCGCCGCTGGTCCATCTGGCCGGCGTTGCACTGGGCGGCCCGGGCGAGCGTCGGGTCGAGCCGCACCGGCGCCTTGCCGTACTGGGCGCGCAGCTCGTTGAGGCGCTGGAGGAAGCGCTGCTCGGCGGAGGACGGCGGGGGGACGTCGTTGACCGGCACCAGGTCGAACCGCTGGGCCGCGCCGCCGTCGCAGGTCTCGACGGTGACCTCGCGGTCCAGGCCGTGGTAGGTCAGGCAGCGGTTGTCCCGGGCGTTGTGCACGTACGTTCCGCCCTCGCCGGCGTTCTCCAGCGTCCACTGCTGGTTGTCGCCCGCCCACCAGTGGATGAACTGGGTGGTCCGGCCGTCGTTGAGGTCCATCTCGATCACGCGCTCGGTGCCGTCGACGGAGCGGGTGAAGTCGACCCGGCCGCCCGGCTTGTTGGAGATCCAGAACCGGGTGGAGGCGTCCTGGTAGCCGCGTGCGACGATCCGGGAGGCCTCGCCGTCCGCACTGGCCAGCGCGTGGTGGTTCCGGTGGTCCTGGATCGTGATCAGCTGCTCGACCACGGCCGTCGCCGCGGCGTTCGCGGGCACGGCCTCGGCCGGCGCGGCGGCCAGGGCGAGCCCGCTCGCGGATATCGTGCACGCGGTGAGGGCCAGCCTCGCCAGCCGGGCACCGGGGCCGGCGGTCCGGGCGGAAGTGTCTGACACGGGGTTCTCCTTCGGCTCGAAGACCCGCGGCCGGTTGCGGCGGCGGGCACGAGCAGAACACCAGGAGGGTGTCGACAGACCGTCAGCGATCGGTGGACGCGCGGGCGGCCACCGGGTCGGTGACGCCGCCGGGCGAGGCCTCGCCGCCGATGTCCCAGCCGGCGAGCGCGGCCGCCAGCTGGTAGACGGACTCGTAGAAGTCGAGGACCGCGGCGCGCGGGTCCGGGCCGGCGCGCACCTCGTCGTAGTCCAGGACCGCCAGATGGCCGCCGTTGCGCTCGACCCAGCGGGCGGCGGCGGGGCGGAGCGGGTGGTCGGCGAGGCCCGCGGGTTCGGGCGCCGCGTAGGAGTAGAAGGCCGGCCCGGGGAAGGCGTCGTCGCCGAACCAGAAGCCGGCGCTGATGACCTCGCGGGAGTACGCCTCCCGGGTCACCGGGTCGATGCTCGCGGGCTGGTCGATCGCGCGGCCGGAGAAGCGGGTGACGGCGATGTCGAAGGTGTGCCAGAAGTGGTGCACCGGGCTGATCTTCCCGCAGAACCGGGCGGCCGACTCCTCCAGGACCAGGTTGACCTGCCCGAGCACCTGCCAGTAGCGGTTCACCCAGAACGGGTCGTAGGCGGCGTGCTCGGTGTCCTCGGTGAACGGCCGGCCGGCGTCCGGAAGGTCGAACGGGTGCGGGCGCGCGAGGGCCACCGGCACGCCGACCGCGGCGAGGGCGTCCAGCGTCTGCCGGTAGAACGAGGCCACCGACTGCCCGGTGAGCGGGAAGGACACCGTGCGGCCGTCCGACGAGCAGACCACCAGCCGGTGGTCGACGAAGTCGAAGTCCACGCAGAACGTCCCGCCCCCGTCCCCCACGGCCATCGGCCGGGTGGTGATGCCGCGCCCGGTGAGGTAGTAGGGGACGTTCCACCAGTGGTTGCGCCGCACGCTGCGCGCCAGCCGGATCTTCCCGACTACCTGGGCGAACCGGTGCACCGTCGCCTTGGAGTCCTGCCACCGCGCGAGCGGAATCGGAGGGAACAGCTCCATGGGCCCACGCTAGGCCCGCTGGGACGCTCCCGCATCCGCACCGGGTGCGCCCGCACAGCGGCCGGCGTTCCGGGACCGCCACCAGTCGGATGCGCGGCGAGCGGATGCGGTCGTCGGCCGGGCCCCGGGCGGTGGGCTTCCCGCGCAGGGCCGCTCCCCGGACCGCTCAGGAGCCGACCGGCTCGTTGGGGAGGTCCTTGCCCTCGGCGAGCAGCCGCAGCGTGGTGATCGAGGGGGTGAAGGCGTAGAGCGCGCCCGTGGTGCGGACGAAGCGCTTCATGTCGACCGTGCCGCGGGTGCCGTCCTCCAGCTCGATCGAAGCCTTGCCGGCGAGGCCGGTGACCTTGTCGAAACCGTTGGCGACCGCCTGGCCGGGATCGCCCTTCCCCGGGGGGAACGTGTCGGAGTTGGACCAGCGCCGCTGGACCAGTTCGAACTGCTGCTCCAGCGAGGTGCCGTAGCAGACGAACATCAGCCCGCGGTCCCGGCTGTCGTTCGGACTGCCGTCGAACTCGGGTCCGTACGGGATGCCCCGGCGCATCAGGCGGTGGCTCTTCGGCTTGTCGTCGACGATGCCGGCGAAGGCACGCGGATGGGTGCGGCGGATGTGCGCGACCCAGGGGGTGTGCAGGCCGGTGGGGTCGTTCACGTAGTCGAAGTCGTTGCGGTCCGAGCCGAGGCCGGTCACGGCGCTGCACGGAGGAGCGAGCGGCGTGCCGTCCTTGGCCCGGCCGACCAGACAGGCGCCGAGCCGGGTGGCGTCCATGGTCCCGGTGAACTGCTCGACGCCGTCCACCACGGCCGCGTTCCAGCCGGCGACGTCCTGGTGGAGGCGGCGCACCACCTGGAGGGAGCCGTTCTTCATCCACGCCGGCGCCTCGCGGTCGCCCTTCTCGCTCCTGTGACCGAAGACGAACTCGCCGGGTTCGATCAGCTCGGCCCCGGCGCGGTTGTCGCGGAAGCCCTTGCGGCCGGCGTCCTCGCGGTGGAAGTCCTTGACGCCGGGCTGGGAGATGCCGTCCTTGTAGCCGAAGTGCTCGTGGCCCTTCAGGTCGCCCGTCAGGGTGCGGCCCTCGTCGACGTGGACGCGGGTGATCCGGTGGGTCTGCTCGACCGCGTCGAGGTTCCTCAGCTTCTCCTTCAGCAGTTCCTCGGTGTCCGCGGCGACGATGAGGACCGCGTGCACGACCGCGTCGCCGCTCCCGGCCCCGAACAGCCAGTGCTCGGGGGCGCTCTCACCGGTGTCCCCGAGATCCTCGGCCCGCGCGGCCGCGCCCTCGCGGAACGCCTTGAAGGCGACGAGGTCCTTCTCCACCTGGTCGGGCTTGCCGGCGACGGCCAGCAGGCCCTCGAAGGTGAGGGAGACCCCGCACCGGACGGCGGCGATCGAAGGATCCCGGCCGAAGGCCCGGCGGGCCAGCGAGTACTGCTCGTTGAAGTCCTCCGTCTCGCTGGTCGTCGCGACGGTGTTGAGGATCGCGGAGAGCCAGCCGCGGCCCCTGTCCGCGTCCGGGAAGCGCAGGTAGCGGAAGTCCGTGAAGTCCTTGTTGAAGGCGGCCAGGATGTTGCCCTGGATGTCGGTGGACCCGCGCAGCTCCGGCTGGGGCAGCTGCTCGACGGATGGGACGGCCGTGGGACGGATGGGGGTCGTGGTCACGGTGGGACTCCTCGCGAGGTGGCGGCCGGCGGCAAATTCGTACACGCATGATGCGATCACGGAAAGTGTCGGACCGGATACTCCAAGCAGGCTCTCCGCCACCGCGGACCCTGTCAAACGGAGGTCGACCCCCACGATGGGCCATCGGGCCCGCCCGCCGCCTCCGCCGAACGGGCGGGAACCGGCGCGGCCCCGACGGGTGGCGACGGCCCGCCCGCCGCCCACAGGGTCAGACTGTCGGTGCGCGTTCACGCGCAAGAGTGAAGGCGGTACCCATACAGGCCACCTCGACACGGGTCTCGCCCGGTGGAGGGGCAGGGGTTGCCGTGCGCGTTCCGATCAGCGGATTCGGCAGGGTCGCCGCGGTGGTGGCGGGGGCAGGATCGTCGCCACCCGCGCCGGCCCGGCCCCGAAGGCCAACGTCGTGGACTTCCCGCGCACCGACGGCGCCCGAGGTGCCCGTCAGCCGTCGGGTTCACGGGTGGCCCTGGAGCGCGCGGGGGCCCGGACGTTCTCCGACAGGAAGCGCTCCTCGCCGGTGCGGTCCAGCTGCGTCGCGACGTAGTGTCCGGCGGCGTCGCGGCGCGGTCGACGAAGCCCTCGTGGCCGAGGTCGCGGTCAGGCCCGGGGAGGCGGCGCAGAATCCGGCGGCGGCACTTCCGGTGCCGCCGAGAAAGCCGCGGCGGGAGAATTCACGGCGCATTCCCGGGACCCGCTTCGCCGATTCGGAGAGGCTTTCGGCGCGCACTGCCGGCGCACACTGCCAGGGGGCCGGAGGGGCGAGGATGCCACGCGAATCAAGGTGCGGGTGCGCGGGCGAGATTCGGCCGTTCGCGCCACATGTCCAACGCGGGGACCCCGCCCGGAGTTCCCGTGCGTAGGTCGACCGGTCCGATCCGATCACTCCCGTCCGGTGTATCTGGCCGTACCGCACCGGACACCGGTTTTCGGCCACCGCCGACCGGGGACGGCTACGGCAGAACACCGAACCGGGAGGCAGTCATGGCCTATCAGTACACGGTCGTCACTCCGCACGGCGATGTCCACCTGGAGACCGAGCACCACCACAGCGCGTTCAGCAGCCTCGAAGAATTCCTGGAGCACCACAAGCAGACGATCGCGGCCGCGGTCAGCGTCGGCACCCTCGCGGTCAGCACCCTGGGCCTCTACCTCTCCCACTTCCGGGGCGGCCCCCGCCTCCGGTAACCCCACCGCCCCGACGACCTACAGGGCCGCGGTCCCGCTCCCGGACACGGAGCGGGACCCCCGGGCCTGCGGATAGCGGGGCCGCCCGGCGGGCGGCCAGACGGCGGATAAG
>NZ_JBHVER010000344.1:0-4997 GCF_042802195.1 Kitasatospora sp. NPDC057500
GTACTGCAGGGGGGACCCTGTGGGAGAGTAGGACGCCGCCGAACAAATTTTGAGAAGAACCCCCGCCGGTATTCCGGCGGGGGTTCTTCGCGTTCCGGGCCCGTTCTCGGCCGGCGCTGCCCGGTGAGCCTCCGCCGCTCTGGGTGACCCCATCAAAATGGCGCTAAAACTCCCAGCTCAGGGCCCAGATCGCTGGCAAAACGGAGCCTGCGCCGTAGTCTCGAAGGCGAAGGGAACTGGTGTCCGGGATGGCCGCCAGGCTCGGCCGGATCAAGAATGGTGCACATGGGACGCGGCAGGCTGCGGATCTACCTCGGGGCGGCCCCCGGGGTCGGCAAGACGTACGCCATGCTCGCGGAGGCGCACCGGCGGGCGGAGCGGGGGACGGACGTCGTGGTGGCGTTCGTCGAGGACCACGGGCGCCGGCACACGGCCGAGCAGGTCGCCGGTCTTGAGGTGGTGCCGCGGCGGGAGCTGACGCACCGCGGGGCCGTGTTCACGGAGACGGACCTGGACGCGGTGCTGGTGCGCCGGCCGCAGGTGGCGCTGGTGGACGAGTTGGCGCACACCAATGTGCCGGGGTGCCGCAACGAGAAGCGGTGGCAGGACGTCGAGGAGCTGCTCGCGGCCGGGATCGACGTCATCTCGACGGTGAACATCCAGCACCTGGAGTCGCTCGGCGACGTCGTCGAGGGCATCACGGGGGTGCGGCAGCGGGAGACGGTGCCGGACGAGGTGGTGCGTCGGGCCGACCAGATCGAGCTCGTCGACATGTCGCCGCAGGCGCTCCGGCGCCGGCTGGCGCACGGCAACGTGTACGCGCCGGAGAAGATCGACGCGGCGCTCGCCCATTACTTCCGGCCGGGGAACCTGACGGCGCTGCGCGAGCTGGCGCTGCTGTGGACGGCCGACCGGGTCGACGAGTACCTGCAGAAGTACCGGGCCGAGCAGGGCATCCAGGGGACCTGGCAGGCGCGCGAGCGGATCGTCGTCGGTCTGACGGGCGGGCCGGAGGGGGCGACGCTGATCCGTCGGGCGGCCCGGATCGCGGCCCGGGGGTCGGGTGGCGAGCTCCTGGCCGTGCACATCTCCCGCTCGGACGGGCTGGCCGGCTCGGGCTCGGGGTCGTCGCAGACGCTGATCGAGCAGCGGGCGCTGGTGGAGAGTCTGGGCGGTTCGTACCACGCGGTGCTGGGCGACGATCCGGCCGCCGGGCTGCTGGAGTTCGCGCGCGGGGTGAACGCGACCCAGATCGTGCTGGGCACCAGCCGTCGGCCGGCCTGGCAGTACGTCTACGGGCCGGGTGTGAGCGGCACGGTGACCCGTGAGTCCGGCGACATCGACGTGCACATCGTCACCCATGAGCACGCCGCGAAGGGCCGCGGGCGGATCCCGATCCGCAAGGTGACCGACCTGGGCCGCACGCGGACGGTCGCGGGCTGGCTGATCGGGGTGGCGGGGCCGCCGCTGCTGGCGCTGGTGCTCATCAACGTGCACGGCCTGGGCCTGACCACGGACATGATGCTGTTCCTGTCGCTGACGGTGTGCGCGGCGCTGGTGGGCGGGCTGTTCCCGGCTGTCGCCTCGGCGCTGGTCGGGTCCACCGCGCTGAACTACTACTTCGCGCCGCCGATCCACACGTTCACGATCGACGAACCGCAGAACATCATGGCGGTGGCGATATTCACCGCGGTCGGCATGGCCGTGGCCTCGGTGGTCGACCTGGCGGCCCGGCGCACCCACCAGGCTTCGCGCAGCCAGACCGAGGCGCAGACGCTGAGCGCGCTGGCCGGGACGGTGCTGCGCGGGTCGCCGAACGGGGACGGGGTGCTGACCGCGCTGCTGGAGCAGGTCCGGGAGACCTTCCAGCAGGAGTCGGTGGCCCTGCTGGAGCGGCCCGACCGGGTGGGCGAGTGGCAGGCGGTGGCGACGGCGGGCCCGCGTCCGCCCGAGCGGCCGGAGACGGCCGATGTGGACGTTCCGGTCGGGGAGACGTTGGCGCTGGTGCTGCGCGGGCGGGTGCTGCCGGGTGAGGACCGCCGGCTGCTGGGGGCCTTCGCCGCACAGGCGGCCGTGCTGCTGGAGCGCCGGCGGCTGGCGGGGGAGGCGGCGGCCGCCCGGCGGGAGGCCGAGGGGAACCGCATCCGCACCGCCCTGCTGGCGGCCGTCTCGCACGACCTGCGCACACCGCTCGCGGGGATCAAGGCCTCGGTGAGCTCGCTCCGTTCGGCGGACGTGGAGTGGGACGAGGAGGACGAGGCGGAGCTGCTGGCGGGGATCGAGGCCGGTGCCGACCGGCTCGACCATCTGATCAACAACCTGCTGGACATGAGCCGGCTGCAGACGGGGACGGTCACGCCGCTGATCCAGGAGACCGACCTGGACGAGGTGGTGCCGTTCGCACTGGGCGGGGTGCCGCCGGGGGCGGTGCGGCTGGACGTGCCGGAGAGCCTGCCGATGATCCGGGCCGACGGCGGACTGCTGGAGCGGTCCCTGGCCAATCTGATCGAGAACGCCGTCAAGTACAGCCCGGACGGGGTGAAGGTGCTGGTCAAGGCCGACGCGCTGGAGCCGGCGGCCGGGCCGGGCCGGGTGGAGCTGCGGATCGTGGACCGGGGGCCGGGGGTGCCGGAGGACGCCAAGGAGCGGATCTTCGCGCCGTTCCAGCGGTACGGGGACGCGCCGCGCGGTGCCGGAGTGGGGCTCGGGCTCGCGGTGGCGCGAGGGTTCGTCGAGGCGATGGACGGCACGGTGTCCGCCGAGGACACCCCGGGCGGCGGGCTGACCATGGTCGTCACCCTGCCCGCCGTCGCACGCGTCCCGGTCCCCACGGTCCCCGACGGGACGGTCCCCACGGTCCCCGACGGTCCGGAGCCGACCCCCGCATGACCGGTTCCGTCCTCGGACGACCGTCGAACGACCACTTCCGATCCGAATGACAGCCCTGAAAGGCGGAGCCCGCATGACCCGGGTCCTCGTCGTGGACGACGAACCGCAGATCGTCCGCGCGCTGGTGATCAACCTCAAGGCCCGCAAGTACGAGGTCGACGCGGCGCACGACGGCGCGAGCGCCCTGGAGCTCGCCGCCGCCCGCCACCCCGACGTCGTCGTCCTCGACCTGGGCCTGCCCGACATGGACGGGGTCGAGGTGATCAAGGGCCTGCGCGGCTGGACCCGGGTGCCGATCATCGTGCTCTCCGCCCGGCACGCCTCCGACGAGAAGGTCGAGGCGCTGGACGCCGGCGCCGACGACTACGTCACCAAGCCCTTCGGCATGGACGAGCTGCTGGCCCGGATGCGCGCCGCCGTCCGCCGGGCCGAGCCGGTCGCCGGGGAGGACGGCTCGGTGGTGGTCACCGACAGCTTCACCGTCGACCTGGCGGCGAAGAAGGTGAACCGCGACGGCGCCGACATCCGCCTTACCCCGACCGAGTGGCATCTGCTGGAGGTCCTGGTCCGCAACGCGGGTCGGCTGGTCAGCCAGACCCAGCTGCTCCAGGAGGTCTGGGGCCCGGCCTACCGGACCGAGACGAACTATCTGCGGGTCTACCTCGCCCAGCTGCGGCGCAAGCTCGAACGCGACCCCTCGCACCCGCGGCACTTCATCACCGAGCCGGGCATGGGCTACCGCTTCGAAGGGTGAGCGGGCGGGGCCGGTCCCGGCGCCCCGGCGGCGGTCGCGGGACGCCCGCGGAGAGGGCGGGCGGCTTGTGCGGCCTGCCGCCGGGGCCCCCGGAACCGGTACCCTTCCGGCATGAGTGGTGACAACAGCAGCGGGCCGCCGCAGGGGCGCTTCCGCCGCATGCTCAGCCGGCTGACCTCCTCCACCGAGGAGTTGGAGGCCGAGGAGCTGCGCCAGGAGAGCGCCGCGGAGTCGGGCTGCACTCCGATCGCCAGGTGCGGGGACCGGCAGCTGGTCACCGTCGCCGGCACCCTGCGCACCGTGACGCTCCGCCCGCGGGCCGGGGTTCCCGCCCTGGAGGCGGAGCTCTTCGACGGCACCGAGGCGCTGGACGTGGTCTGGCTCGGGCGCCGCTCCATCGCGGGCATCGAGCCGGGGCGCCGTCTGGTCGCCAGCGGCCGGATCAGCCACGCGCGCGGCCGCCGGGTGCTGTTCAACCCCCGCTACGAGCTGCGTCCGGTCGGACACGGGAGCGAATGAGCGTGAGCAACCAGCCCGGCGGCGAGCCCGCCGCCCAGCTCGGCCTGGTGGGGATCGCCCCCGAGGAGGAGGCGGCCCGGCAGGCGCAGGCCTCCCGCGAGGCCGCCGACACCGTGATGAAGGCGTTCGGCGGGGTCCGGGGCATGATCGACATGACCCTGCCCGGCCTGGTCTTCATCATCACCTACAACATCACCCACAAGGTGCCGACGGCCGCCTGGGCGGCGCTGGGCCTGACCGTGCTGTTCGTGGTGGTGCGGCTGCTGAAGCGGGAGACCGTCCAGCACGCCTTCAGCGGCGTGTTCGGTGTCGCGATCAGCGCCTGGGTCTCGATGAAGACCGGCAAGGCGGAGGACTTCTACCTGCCGGGTCTGCTCTGGAACGTCGGCTACTGCGTGGGCCTGGCCGTCTCGGCGCTGGTCCGCTGGCCGCTGATCGGCATCATGCTCGGCCCGGTGACCGGCGAGATGTTCACCTGGCGCAAGCAGAACCCGGGCCGGCTGGCCGCCTACACCAAGGCGACCTGGGCGTGGGTGCTGATCATGGGCATCAAGCCGGTGATCCTCTTCCCGCTCTACTTCACGCACAACGTCAACCTGCTGGGCTGGCTCAAGGTCGCCCTGGGCATCCCGCCGCTGCTGCTGGCGATGTACGTGACCTGGCAGATCCTGCTGAAGGCGCCGCCGCCTATCAAGGCGCAGCTGGACGAGGAGCCGGCGGAGGAACACCCCGTCGGCGATCCCTACGCAGGCAAGTAGCGCGCAGGCAAGCAGCACGTCGGCGGGCGGCACGACCCGCACGACCCCCACGGCCGAGGGCCCGCACTCGAAACGAG
>NZ_JBHVER010000345.1:0-4931 GCF_042802195.1 Kitasatospora sp. NPDC057500
GGCCGGCGACGTCGACGGCGTCGCCGGCCGGCTCGCCGGGGCGGTCGCCGACGGGGTCGGGGCCGCGCTCGTGCACAACGACCAGGACGCCCTGCAACTGCTGCCCCTGCTGCGGGCCCGGGGCGTCCGGGTCCCCGAGGACCTCGCCCTGGTCAGCTACGACGACGTGTTCGCCGCCCTCGGTGCCCCGCCGCTGACCGCGGTGGCCCCGCCCAAGCGCGCCGTCGGCGCCGCCGCGGTGGACCTCCTGGTGCGACGGCTGGCCGCCACCGGGAGCGGCGGCCTGCCGGTGCACCACCTGGAGCTGCTGCCGGACCTGACGGTGCGCGAGTCCTCCGGGCGCTGACCCGGCCCGGGGCACGGGCGGGGGAGTCAGCCCAGCGGCATCGACATGTAGACCGCCCGCCGCCCGTAGGACGCGGGCACCGCCACCTCCCGGTGCGCGCGGTAGCCGATGAGCCGCAGCAGGATGTCCGCCCCGCGCACCGCGACCATCGAGATCCGCTCGAAGCCCAACTCCTCCGCCCGCGCCCGGAAGTACCGCATGAACCCCAGCGCGACCTCCCGGCCGCGCAGGTCCTCGGCGATCACCAGGTCGTGCACGTGCAGGTTGCCCGACTCGTACGCGGCGCCCTCCGCGCGGGCGAGGTCCGGGCAGCGCAGCGGCGGGTACGGCAGGCTCAGCAGGTAGCCGCGGACCGCGCCGCCCTGCTCCAGCACGAAGCAGGTCTCCGGCGAGCCGAGGGCGCGGGACTGCAGCGCCTCCCGGCCCTCCGACAGGCCGTCGGCCGCGTAGGCGTCGTGCTCCAGTGCGACCACGGCGTCCCAGTCGTCGTCGGCCAGCCGCCGGATCAGGAAGTCCTCGCTCACCCGGTCCTCGCTCACCCGGCGTCCCCGCCCGCGCCGGAGTGGAGGCCCTCGGCGCGGGCGGCGGCCACCATGGGCGCCCAGGCCTCGATCAGCACCGCCCAGCGCCTGGCGTCCTCCTGCGCCTCGTCCAGGAGCTGCTGCCGCTGCCCGGCCACCACGTCGGCGAGCTCGGCGTACTTGCCGCCCAGCTTGCGGTAGGAGCGGTCCAGGACGTCCAGGCAGTGCTCGTTCCCGGCCCGGTCCCAGTCGACGCTGCCCCGCACCAGGTCGAGGATCAGTTCGGCCTTCAGCCCGTGCCGCTCGTCCAGCAGCTTGCGGCCGAGGTCGATCATCCCGCCGTAGACCGGGTACAGGTACAGCATCGAGAGCAGGAGCTTGACGAACCCCATCTGGTAGGGGACGAAGCCGGCACCCGTGCGGCGCTCGGGCGTGTAGTAGTTGACGATGTGGCGGTTGTGGACGACGCCGGGCAGCCGGGCGTGGACCAGGGAGTGCAGCAGGGCGTAGTCGCAGCCGAGGGTCCGGACCGAGGGCAGCAGCGGCAGCACCTCGTAACCCCGGTGGTCCAGGGCGACGTTGCACATGAAGACGTCCCAGATGTCCGGCACGCCGAGGACGGAGTGGTCGGCGCTGAACGGCTCGGTGCCGGTGCCCCTGAAGGAGACCTCCACCATCGCGTCCCGGTCCTCCTCCGGCCACACCGGCGGGGTCCACAGCCGCACCACGTCGCGGTAGACCTCGGGGTCCAGCTCGCGGATCTCGCTGATGTCCACGTTGAGTTCGCCCATGAAGGAGCCGCTGACCAGCATCACCGGCTTGTCCGCGTCGGCCGGGTCGAGCTCGGAGCGGGTCACACCGGCCACCGCCTCGCCGGCCGGCTTGCCGATCGAGAGCAGCTCGTGGTGGATCGGGAAGACCTTCTCGCCGTCGAGGACCTGGAAGTCGGCGTCGTCGTTGCGCAGGTGCGCCGAGGTGCAGCCCAGTGCGGCCGCGCCCAGGAAGATCCGGTTGACGCAGGAGCCGTACGCGACCTCCTGCGGGACCATCATGTCGAGCAGCACCCCGGGGTCGGCGGCACCGGAGCGCTCGGCCACCCGGCGGAAGAACTCCCGCTGCTGCGCCTCGCCGAGGTGGTGGACGAACACGCCGGGGGCGAGGGCCAGCGAGGCCACGGCGTCCGCGTTCTTGGCGAAACCGGCGGGGTCGGTGGCGTCGGTGGTGTCGAGGATCAGGAGGTGCACCTCGACCTCGAAGTTCGCGACGGCGTAGGCCGCTTCCTCGGCGAGGTCCACGATGGTGCCGGGGCAGGAACGCATGGTGGGCAGGGCGAGGCAGACTCGTTGCATGTGCGGGATTCTCCGTCTGAGCGTCAGATTCGTTGCGGCGGCCGTCGATCGGGTGAGTGCGGTGTCCTGGCGGGTGGCCCGTGGCGAGGGTGGTGCCGTCCGGGGACCGGCGCACGGCGGTGCCGCGTGGTTCACTCGAAGGCCGCGGTGGGGTAGTCGAGTCACCCACGGTGGACTAGACCAACTTCGGTGTCAACGGTGTGCTTTCAGGGACCGGGCGGTGCGTGCCGACACTGCCCGATCGGGCAGACGCGCCTGCCCCCGTACGGACTTCAGGGCTTGAGGAGGCGGCCGAAATCCGTCGCCCGCGTGCCGTGGCGCGTGGTCGTGCCCTCCAGGACGGCCGCCTCCAGGACGTCCGTGCGCACCTCGGCGGCGCCGCGGGGAGAGGCGACCCCGGGCGTGTGCTCGTAGTTCCAGACGACGACGTCGAGGAAGACCGGCGCCGTGAACCGCCACCCCCGCAGCAGGATCGCCCGGGAGATCGCCGGATAGGGCGTGCGGACCGGATCGCCGAGCCAGTCGAGGAGCGCGGACCGGGAGACGCTGAAGTCCACGCCCGCCCTGTCCAGCGCCCGCAGGACGGCGGCGGCGAGCGGCGGTGCGTAGCGGTCCGGGTCCAGCCCGATGAGCTCCGTCCACAGTCGTACCGCGTCCACGACGGCCGCCCGCGACTCGTCCGCCCTCCCCTCCCGGTCGAACGCCTCGGCGGCGGCGAAGAGTTCCTGCGCGCCGGCGACCGACGCCGCCGCCCGCCCGCCGGCCCCCTCCCGGTCGCACGCGTTCCTGCCGAGGACGTGCGCCGACCCCGCCGCCGCGGGCAGGACCACCGCGGCCAGGGCGGCGAGCAGGGCGCGCCGGTGCGGCGTCCCGACCCGCCGTCGACCCGGCGGAACGGGATCGTCCGCGCGGTGGGGCGGGGCCGTGGCAGCCGGAGGGGCGCTCGGTGGGGCGCTCGGTGGGGCGGCCGCTGGGGCAGCCGCTGGGGCGGCCGGTGGGCGGAGCGGCTCCGGCCGGGCGGCGCGCCGCGCCGCACCGTCCTCCGTCCGCGGCGGACGATCCCCGGTCAGAACGGTCCGGTAGAGGGTCCGGAGCTCCTTGCCGGGGCCCGCGCCCAGCTCCTCGGCCAGCCGCCGCCGGACGGCGCCGTAGCGGTCCAGGGCCTCCGCGCCCCGTCCGGCCGCGTGCAGCGCCTGGATCAGCACGTACTCCAGCGGCTCGGCCAGCGGGTACTCGGCGGTGAGGTCGGGCACCGCCGAGATCACCGCGGCGGGCCGGCCGAGCCGCAGCTCCGCCCGCGCCCACCGCACCACCGCGTCCAACCGCCGCTGGTGGCAGCTCGCCCGGACCCGTGCGGCCCACTCGCCCGGGAGGCCGGCCAGCGGCTCCCCCCGCCACAGCCCCAGGGCCTCGGCGAGCGTCGCGGCCCGGGCCTCGTCCTCCTGCCCCGGGTCGTCGCCCCGCTCGACCAGCCGGCGGAACCGGTGGAGGTCCACCAGCCCGGGGTCGACGTCCAGCACGTAGCCCGCGTGCCGGCGCTCGATCCCGGCCGCCGTCCCGTCCCCGGCGGCCTCCCGCAGCAGCCCCCGGATCCTGCTCAGGTGCGCGTACAGCACGGGCCGGGGACCGGCGGGCGGGTCGTGGCCCCAGACCCGGTCGACGAGCGCCTCGATCGTGACCGGTCTTCGCACGTCGACGACCAGCGCGGCCAGGACCACCTGCTGCCGCGGCGTCCCCAGGTCGAGCGGCCGGCCCGCCGACCGCACCTCGACCTCGCCCAACAGCCGGAAGTCCACCTGTCCCCCCATGCGATCGACAGCGCCCGCGCAACGCCCCCGGCCCCCATGCTGGCTGGCCCGCAAGGCGGCCGCAAGGTCGCTGACCAGGCCGCGGCGCCAAGGTGGTGGACCGCCCGGGCCGACCGGCCCGGCCCACGCGGTGCCACTCGGAACCCACTCGGATCCCACGGAGGAAAGCAGCATGCGGACACCCCTCACCCCGCGGCCCGGCAGAGCCGCACCACCGGCCGCACGGCCGACGGGGCGCGCCCGTCGCGGACGCCCCCGGCTCACCCCCGCGGCGCTGGTGGCGGCCGTGGCGTTCGCCGTCCTCACGGCACTCGCCACCACCCCCGCCCAGGCCGCGGAACCCACCCGCTACGAACTCGTGAACGTCCGGACCGGCCTGCGCGCCGACGTCATGTGGGCGTCGGCCGACCCGTACACCGGCGTCTTCCTCTGGCCGAACAACGCCAGCGCCTCCCAGGAGTTCGAGCTGCTCGACAGCGGGAACGGCTACTTCCGGATCAAGGCCCGCCACTCCGGCCAGTGCCTGATGCTCGACTGGCGCTCGGGGACCTACTCGAACGGCACCGGCGTCATCCAGTACCCGTACTGCGACGCCGGCTACGCGCCGGCCGAGTGGACCACCGCCTGGGTCGGGCACACCTGTATGTGCTTCCCGACGGTCATGATCCTGAAGAACCGGGCCACCGGCCGGTGCCTGGACTCCGAGGCCCCGTCGGGCACACCCGGCCAGCAGGCCCGGCTGCAGCAGTGGGACTGCATCACCACCGACGAGGCGTGGAACAGGGGGAACCAGAACTGGAACCTCCTCCAGCTCAACAACCTCCCCAACCCGCCCGGCCTCCGCTGACCGCCACCCCGCGCCGCCGCTGACGGCCCCGGCCGCCGCTCGCCCCCGCAGGCTCACCGC
>NZ_JBHVER010000346.1:0-4914 GCF_042802195.1 Kitasatospora sp. NPDC057500
GAGAAGCTCTTGCTCGCCCTCGCCTGAGCCGGCACGGGAACGACGACTTCACAGGAACGACGACTTCCCGGAACCACGGACATCACGGGAACGGCGGACATCACGGGTACGACGACACCGCCCCCGGTGAGTCCGGGGGCGGTCGCCGTCGGGAGCGGGCTACTTCTTGGCCGCCACCGCCCGCTTGCGCGGGGCCGCGGTCTTGGCCGGCGCCTTGGCCGTCGCCTTGGTGGTCTTGGCGGCCGTCGCCTTGACCGCCGCCCTGGCCGGCTTCTTGACCGGGGCGTCGGCGAAGTCGCCCGGCAGGATGTCGCGCAGGAACTTGCCGGTGTGGCTCTCCGGGACGGCCGCGATCTCCTCGGGGGTGCCCTCGGCGACCACGCTGCCGCCGCCGGAGCCGCCCTCGGGGCCCATGTCGACGATCCAGTCGGCGGTCTTGATGACATCGAGGTTGTGCTCGATGACGATCACCGTGTTGCCCTTGTCCACCAGGCCGGTGAGCACCTTGATCAGCTTGCTGATGTCCTCGAAGTGCAGGCCGGTGGTGGGCTCGTCCAGCACGTAGACGGTCCGGCCGGTGGAGCGCTTCTGCAGTTCGGAGGCGAGCTTGACGCGCTGGGCCTCGCCGCCGGAGAGGGTCGGCGCGGACTGGCCGAGCCGGACGTAGCCGAGGCCGACGTCGTTGAGCGTCCGCAGGTGGCGGGCGATCGCCGGGACGGCCTCGAAGAAGCCGAGGGCCTCCTCGATCGGCATGTCCAGCACCTCGGCGATGGACTTGCCCTTGTAGTGGACCTCCAGCGTCTCCCGGTTGTACCGGGCGCCGTGGCAGACCTCGCACGGCACGTAGACGTCCGGCAGGAAGTTCATCTCGATCTTGATGGTGCCGTCGCCGGAGCAGTTCTCGCAGCGGCCGCCCTTGACGTTGAACGAGAACCGGCCGGGCAGGTAGCCGCGGACCTTGGCCTCCTGGGTCTCCGCGAACAGCCGCCGGACGTGGTCGAACACGCCGGTGTAGGTGGCCGGGTTGGAGCGCGGGGTGCGGCCGATCGGCGACTGGTCGACGTGCACCACCTTGTCCACCAGCTCGGTGCCGGTGATCCGGGTGTGCCGGCCGGGCACCGTGCGGGCGCCGTTCAGCTCCCGGGCGAGGTGGGTGTAGAGGATGTCGTTGACCAGGGTGGACTTGCCCGAGCCGGAGACACCGGTGATCGCGGTGAAGGTGCCGAGCGGGAAGCCGACCGTGACGTCCTTGAGGTTGTGCTCGCGGGCGCCGTGCACGGTGAGCTGGCGCTTCCGGTCCCGCCCGCGCCGGGTGTCCGGGATCGGGATGGAGCGCTTGCCGGAGAGGTACTGGCCGGTCAGCGACTCCTTGTTGCCGAGCAGCTGCTTCAGCGAACCGGAGTGCACCACCTTGCCGCCGTGCTCGCCGGCGCCGGGGCCGATGTCGACCACCCAGTCGGCCATCTTGATGGTGTCCTCGTCGTGCTCGACGACGATCAGCGTGTTGCCGATGTCGCGCAGCCGGACGAGGGTCTCGATCAGCCGGTGGTTGTCGCGCTGGTGCAGGCCGATGGACGGCTCGTCCAGCACGTAGAGCACGCCGACCAGGCCGGAGCCGATCTGGGTGGCGAGCCGGATGCGCTGGGCCTCGCCGCCGGAGAGGGTGCCGGCCGCGCGGTCCAGCGAGAGGTAGTCCAGGCCGACGTCGACCAGGAAGCGCAGCCGCTCGTTGACCTCCTTGAGGACCCGCTCGGCGATCTGCTTGTCCCGGGCGTTGAGCTTCATCGCGCCGAGGAAGTCCGAGCAGTCGCTGATCGACATCGAGGAGACGTCGGCGATCGAGCGTCCCTCGACGGTGACCGCGAGCACCACCGGCTTGAGCCGGGTGCCCCGGCAGGTCGGGCAGGGCACCTCGCGCATGTAGCCCTCGAAGCGCTCGCGGCTGGAGTCGCTCTCGGCCTCCTGGTGGCGGCGCTGGATGAACGGCACCGCGCCCTCGAAGCCGGTGCTGTAGGAGCGGTCGCGCCCGTACCGGTTGCGGTAGCGGACCTGCACCTGGTGCTTGTGGCCGTGCAGCAGCGCCTTCTTGGCGCGGGCCGGCAGCCCGGCCCAGGGGATGTCGGTGCGGAAGCCCAGCTCCCCGGCCAGGGCGTCGATCAGCCGCTGGAAGTACTCCTTGGTGTGGCCGCCGGACCACGGGTGGATGGCGCCCTCGTCCAGCGAGCGCTCCTCGTCGGGCACCACCAGCTCCGGGTCCACCTCCATCCGGTTGCCGAGGCCGGAGCAGTCCGGGCAGGCGCCGAACGGCGAGTTGAAGGAGAACGAGCGCGGCTCCAGCTCCTCGAACGACACGTCGTCGTACGGGCAGTAGAGGTGCTCGGAGTACATCCGCTCGCGCTCGGGGTCGTCCTCGGGGAGGTCGACGAAGTCGAGCACGACCATGCCGCCGCTCAGCCGCAGGGCGGTCTCCACCGAGTCGGTCAGGCGGCGCTTGGCGCTCTCCTTGACGGTGAGGCGGTCGATCACCACCTCGACGGTGTGCTTCTCCTGCTTCTTCAGCTTGGGCGGCTCGGCGAGCTGGACCGTCTCGCCGTCCACCCGGGCGCGGGCGTAGCCCTTGGACTGGAGGTCGGCGAAGAGGTCGACGAACTCGCCCTTGCGCTCGCGTACCACCGGGCTGAGCACCTGGAAACGGGTGCCCTCGGCGAGTTCGAGCACCTTGTCGACGATGGCCTGCGGGGACTGCTTGGCGATCGGGCGGCCGCAGTGCGGGCAGTGCGGCTTGCCGATCCGGGCGAACAGCAGGCGGAGGTAGTCGTAGACCTCGGTGATGGTGCCGACGGTCGACCGCGGGTTGCGGTTGGTGGACTTCTGGTCGATCGAGACGGCCGGGGAGAGGCCCTCGATGAAGTCCACGTCGGGCTTGTCCATCTGGCCGAGGAACTGGCGGGCGTAGGACGAGAGCGACTCGACGTAGCGGCGCTGGCCCTCGGCGAAGATGGTGTCGAAGGCGAGCGAGGACTTGCCGGAGCCGGAGAGGCCCGTGAAGACGATGAGGGAGTCGCGGGGCAGGTCGAGCGAGACGTTCTTGAGGTTGTGCTCGCGAGCACCGCGGACGATGAGGCGGTCGGCCACTGCTTCTGGCGCCTTTCTCCGGGGCGAGAGTGCTGGGAAACGAAAGGTGTACTTCTTCCAGGATGCGGCAGCCAGCCTACTAGCTCACGCGTTCGATTAACGACCATGTCCAGCCGGGTCCACCCGAACGAGTGAGGACGGCCTGCGGAGCCTTGACGCCCGGCCCGAAAAGCCCCTGCTCAGCAGCGGGCAACGGCGGTAGCGTCGTCCCCGGCGTCACCCCTTCAACGAGCGGAGCCCCGTGCGGGCAACGCGCCCACCCTCCCGGAAGGCCGATCCGATGACCGACCCGCAGTCCGCCGCCGACCGCGCCGCGCACCACCTCGCCCTGGTCGAGGAGGCCACCCGGCACCTGCTGCGCACCGTCGCCGAGCTCAAGCCCGACGCGGTCGCCGAGCCCTCCGCGCTGCCCGGCTGGAGCCGCGGCCACGTCCTGGCCCACCTCGCCCGCAACGCCGACTCCCTGGTCAACCTGCTGGACGGCGCCCGCACCGGCACCGACATCCCGCAGTACACCAGCGAGGAGGCCCGCGACCGGGGCATCGAGGAGGGCGCGCCCCGCCCGGTGGACGTCCAGCTGGCCGACCTGGGGGCCACCGGCGAGCGCTTCGCCGCGGCCTCCGCCCGGCTGCCCGCCGAGGCCTGGGCCGCCGAGGTCCGGCACCGCAGCGGCGCGGTCTTCCCGGCCTCCGACATCCCCTGGAAGCGCCTGGCGGAGGTCGAGTACCACCACGTCGACCTCGACGCCGGCTACACCCCCGCGCACTGGTCGGCCGAGTTCGCCTCCGCCGAGTTCCGCCGCCTCGGCGGCAAGCTGGCCGGCGCCGACCTGCCCGCCGTCGAGCTGCTCGCCGAGGACACCGCCGAGCGCGCCGTGATCGGCACCGGCGCCCCCGCCCTGACCGTCGAGGGCCCGGTCCGCGCCCTGCTCGCCTGGCTCTCCGGCCGCGCCGACGGCGACGGCCTGCGCCGCACCCCCGACACCGCGCTCCCCTGGCTTCCCCCGCTGGGCTGACGGCGCGAGGATGATCCTGATTCCCTGTAGCCGGACGAGGAGCGGACGATGACGTACCACGGAGCGGTCAAGGTCGGCGGGCCGCCGGACGTGCGCGAGCTGGCGCACCTGATCATCACCAAGGTGGCGGTCGGGCCGTACGACAACAACGCCTACCTGCTGCGCTGCCGCGACACCGACGAGCAACTGCTGATCGACGCGGCGGCGGACGCGCCGGTGCTGCTGGAGACGGTCGGCGAGAGCCTGGCCACCGTGGTCACCACCCACCGGCACCGCGACCACTGGAACGCACTGGAGGAGGTGGTCGCCGCCACCGGCGCCCGCACCGCGGCCGGCGAGCACGACGCGGAGGGCATCGACGTCCCCACCGCCCTGCCGCTCGCGGACGGCGACACCCTCGCGGTGGGCCGCTGCGCACTGACCGTCCGGCACCTGGTCGGCCACACCCCCGGGGCGATCGTGCTGGTCTACGACGACCCGCAGGGCCACCCCCACGTGTTCACCGGCGACTGCCTCTTCCCGGGCGGGGTCGGCAACACCTGGGGCGACAAGGAGGCCTTCGAGAGCCTCTTCCGGGACGTCAACGAGAAGATCTTCGACGCCCTGCCGGACGAGGCCTGGGTCTACCCCGGCCACGGCAACGACACCACGCTGGGCGCGGAGCGCCCCAACCTCGCCGAATGGCGCGCCCGCCGCTGGTAGCGGATCCGCGGGGCGCCGGGCCGGTTCAGACCCGTCCGGCGCCCTCGGCGGCCCGCCGCCTG